>NZ_JBQQOC010000006.1:0-144285 GCF_052264515.1 Candidatus Corynebacterium faecigallinarum | reverse complement strand
GTAGGGGCGGTGTGGGTCTGTCGGTACATAGATCGGGCGACCCCACAGCGAGCTGGGGTGGCCGTGGTCCGGCATAACCTCCAGGATTCGTGGATTCTCACAAGGAGACTCTGATTGATCCATGTCAGGAGGATACTCCGTGCGCCAGGACGTCCACGAAGTGTTTCAAGTCCCGAACAACCAGTGACGGTTCGTCTCGGCAGCAGTACATTCTGGCTATGCTGGTCCCTATGACTCGCTTTGACCGAATCACCGCCGACCCGGCGATGCTGGGAGGGAAGCCGCACATACGCGATCTCCGAATCTCGGTCAGCATGATTGCGGAGATGGTTGCCGGCGGAAAGACCATCGACACCATTCTTGATGAGTATCCGTACCTTGACCGCGATGATATCCACCAGGCACTTTCTTACGCCGCGGCCCTGGCGGACAAAGAGTACTACCTGGACACTCAGCGGCCAGCGTGAAATTCCTTCTCGACGAGAACCTGTCGCCCCGACTCGCATCTTCGATTCCTGGGGCACAGCACCTTCGCGATCTGCTGACAACCGGCATCGGTGGTCTGGACATTATCGACTTCGCCGCAACACACGGCATGACGATCATCACCGCGGACACCGACTTCGGAACGCTCCTAGCTGCATCTGGACGCGCAAAACCTTCAGTGGTCCTAGTGCGCTTCCGGTCACCGATCAAGGCGACATGATCGCAAACAACCTTCGACGGGTGTCAGAGGCTCTGGAACACGGAGCGATCATGAAGGACGAGGTCTCGGACTGGGCTGCGGTGCGTTCGGTGATCAGCTCCGGGGTGGTCTGCACCAGGTCCTCGAAGTCCGCACCGAACCAGCGGGCGTAGTCGCCGGTGCCGGTCCTGACCGCCGGGAGCAGGGACAGCAGTCCGGCCTCACGGCGGGCGATGACACCGGTCAAGGTTAACTCCTCGATGGTGTGCTCATCATCGAGCGCGGCACCCAGGCTGGTCAGCGAGTACGTGTCGCCACTGTCGCCACTGACCTCCACCAGCTCCAGGGCGGCCAGGTAGCGCAGCAGCTTGGCAAGCCCGACCTCGTCCGCGCCGGTGGCCTCGACCAGCTCTGCCAGCGTGCGGGACGCACCGACCATCGCAGGGCCGAGCCCCAGGGTGACGGCCACACGCACGGCCACACCGGGGAAGATCTCGGTGAGCTCGTGGAACTTCGCCCGGGTGTTCTCGGTCTCGCCGGACTTCTCGTCCAGCACGACCTCGCGCCGCCAGTAGCCGGCGACGTCGACCTGCTCCTTGGCCAGGCCCTTCTCCCGGCGCAGCCACCGGCGGATGGGCACCAGGGTCATGGTCTCCCCTGCCACCCAGGCGAAGGCCTTACCGTCCCACCATTCGCAGCTGGTGATCGCGTCATAGAGCGCGGTGGTGGTGCCGGCCTCGGCGCCGTTGCGCGGCAGCCAGGTGATCTCCACGCCTTCGGGGTGGTCGATGGTCTGGACGTGGTCGTCCTGGTCGACCTCGATGAACACCTGGCCGCGGGTGTCGGCGGGCATCTCCTCGAGCCAGCGTCCGATGGCGGGCAGCGCGGTCTCGTCACCGGCGATGAGCAGCCAGTCCGCCCCCTCGGGCTGGGTGGCGCAGGCCTTCGGTCCGGCGATCTGGATGTCTTCGCCGGGGGTCACCGCATACGCCCAACGGGTCGCGGGGCCGACGCCGTGCTTCACGAAGTCGACATCCATCTCCCCGTGCTCGCCGGCCTCGGGACGCCACTTCCGGATCGTGTAGCTGCGGTTGACGGCGAGTTCGTCGGTCGGCCAGTCGCGGACGCCGGCGTTCTGCGTCGGCGCCGGTGTCGGGGCATCCGCCGGAAGGTCAGTGTGACGAAGGACGACCTTGCAGTGGTCGTCGAAGCCATCGCAGTGGATCTCGTCGACGGGGTATCCGTTGGCCGCGGTGTGGGCCTTCAGCTCCGGGCCGCCGAGGGTGATCCGGCGCATGCCGGGGGGTCACGTCGTCGACGCGCAGGACCTGGAGGGTCCGCGTGGTGATCGGGTGGATGGTCATGGGGCGCAATGAGCCGGGCATGATGTGATTTCTACCAGCGTTAGGTCACCTTTATAAGGGGGTCGGTGATGCTGCCCCCGGAACCCCCTTCCGAGGTCAGCCCGCAAGCACCGCGTAGGACGCCGCCAGCCGGTCCAGCCACCAGTCCTTCCTCGCGGCCGGGGACGCCAGCGCGTCCAACCGGTCAGGCTGCGGCACCAACTGCTCCACCGCCAGATGACCGTCCACGATCTCGCGGGGCCCGCAGACATCCTCCGCGTACAGCGAGCCGGTCGCCAGGCCCGCCGCCTGCGGGGCGGCGACCAGGTACTCGTCATCGGCGTACTGCGGCAACGACGCCGTCGCCAACAACCCGGCGTACATGCCCACGGCAGACTCCAACGCCGAGGACACCGTCACGGCGACGCCGTAGCGTCCGACCTCCTCGGCGATGCGACGTACCGCCGACACCCCGCCCAGCGGCGCAGCCTTGAGCACAGCGACATCGCAGGCGCGTGCCTGCACGACGGCCAGCGGGTCGGACGCCTTGCGGATCAGCTCGTCGGCGGCGACGCGTACCAGCATCCCGCGGGCGCCGAGGCGACGGCGCAGCTCGGCAAGTTCTTCCACAGTGGCGCAGGGCTGCTCCATATAGTCCAGTGGGCCGCCACCGCGGGAGGGACCAGTCAGCGCGACGGCTGCCTCGAAAGCCTCGTCAACGCTCCAGCCGGCGTTGGCATCCACCCGGATAGCGATGCCGGGGCGTGCCTCGCGCACCGCGGCGACCCGGGCGATGTCGTCGGCCAGGGCCTGGCCGCGCTCGGCGACCTTCACCTTCGCGGTCATACAGCCGGGGTAGCGCTCCAGCAGCCGCGGGACGGCCTCCGGGTCGGCGGCGACGTCCACCGCCGGGATCGTGGCGTTGACCTCCACGGACGTCAGCGCCGCAGCGGGCGGCTCACCCCAGCCGAGCTCCACCGCACAGCGCAGCCAGCGGGACGCCTCCTCCGCCTCGTACTCCAGGAACGGCGACCACTCCACCCAGCCGTTCGGCGCCTCGACCAGCATGACCTCGCGCTCGGTCACCCCGCGGAAGGGCACACGCAGCGGGCAGGTGACCACGCGGGCGCGGTCGCGGACATCGTCGAGGGCGGGAAGCGTGGGAAGGCCGGGAATCGCGGGAATCTCCATGCACACACCCTACGATGGCAGCATGACCAACAACCCCTTTGACCCGACGCAGTGGCGCGAGTTCCCCGGCTTCGACTTCGACGACATCACCTACCACCGGCACGCCGGCGAGGGCCGCGAGAACGGCATCGTGCGCATCGCCTTCGACCGTCCCGAGGTGCGCAACGCCTTCCGTCCGCACACCGTCGACGAGCTCTACCGGGCCCTCGACCACGCCCGCCGCTCCCCCGACATCGGTACCATCCTGCTGACCGGCAACGGCCCCAGCTCCAAGGACGGCGGCTGGGCGTTCTGCTCCGGCGGCGACCAGCGCATCCGCGGACGCTCCGGGTACCAGTACGCCTCCTCCCACGACTCGGATGTGGAACAAGCCGCCGCCGAGGGTGTGGACGAGGCACGCGTGAAGGCCGAGGGAGGACGCCTGCACATCCTCGAGGTGCAGCGGCTGATCCGCACCATGCCGAAGGTCGTCATCGCCGTGGTCAACGGTTGGGCCGCCGGTGGCGGACACAGCCTGCACGTGGTCTGCGACCTGACCCTGGCCTCCCGCGAGCACGCCCGCTTCAAGCAGACCGACGCGGACGTCGGATCCTTCGACGCCGGCTACGGCTCGGCCTACCTGGCCAAGCAGGTCGGCCAGAAGTTCGCCCGCGAGATCTTCTTCCTCGGAGAGGCCTACGACGCCGAGACGATGCACCGGATGGGCGCGGTGAACCGGGTCGCCGACCACGCCGAGCTGGAGAACACCGCCATCGAGTGGGGACGCAAGATCAACGGCAAGTCCCCCACCGCCCAGCGAATGCTGAAGTTCGCCTTCAACCTCTCCGACGACGGGCTGATGGGCCAGCAGGTCTTCGCCGGCGAGGCCACCCGCCTGGCGTACATGACCGACGAGGCCGTGGAGGGCAAGGAAGCGTTCCTGGAGAAGCGCGCGCCGCGGTGGGACGAGTTCCCCTACTACTACTGAACCGATACCCGACGCCGGCACCGAACCGGCGCAGTCCCTCCACCGGCCCCGCACAGTCCCGTCGCCGGACCGCCACTGAACCGGTGCAGGAGTGTGAGATATGCCACACTTGCGCGGCGCCCGGTCCGGGCGTCCGACGGCCGCAGTAACGACTTTCCCATCAGGGGCCGACAGTGAATCCCGGTCACCATTCAGACCAAGATGAACACAGGGTTGCATAACACAGACAAGTCGGTGAATTCCTTCCCGCCCCCTCGAATCGCTGACCTGCAGAGAATTCGTTGGATATTCCCATAGTCTCCCCGCCCCGCACCAGGATTCACCCACCGACCGCCCCCTACCTGCGAAAACCCGAAAAACTTCCTCCGACGAAGCGTGAATTTCCCCACCATTCACCCCGTCCGGAAACACCCCACCGGCCACCACCCCCATCTGGTGGACACCCCTGGTATTTCCCGGCCCGGAGAGAGATTCTCCTTGTGTGACCATTGAGCTACTCATCCTCATCCTCGTGATCGGCACCGCCCTGGCGTTCGACTTCACCAATGGCTTCCACGACACCGCCAACGCCATGGCGACGTCGATCGCCACGAAGGCCCTGAAGCCGAAGACCGCTGTCGCCCTGGCCGCGATCCTCAACCTCGTCGGCGCTTTCCTGTCGGTCGAGGTGGCCAAAACCGTCGCGAGCGGGATCATCGACCTCGACGCTTTCGACCTCAGCGTCGTCGCCGAAGCCGACAAACTCCTGATGGTGGTCTTCGCCGGACTGATCGGCGGCATCGTCTGGAACCTGGTGACCTGGCTCTTCGGCCTGCCGTCCAGCTCGTCCCACGCCCTGTTCGGCGGCCTGATCGGCGCTGCCATCGGCGCGCTGGGCGTCGCCGGTGTGGAGTGGAACGGCGTGCTCGCCAAGATCGTGCTGCCGGCCCTGGCCGCCCCGATCATCGCCGGCCTGGTCGCCAGCATCGGTACCCGCGGTGTCTACCGGTTCACCCGCAAGACCCGCGAGAATGAGCGCGACAGGTACTTCCGCGCCGGTCAGATCGGCTCGGCTTCCCTGGTCGCCCTGGCCCACGGCACCTCCGACGCCCAGAAGACGATGGGTGTCATCTTCCTCGCACTGGTCGCCTCCGGTCACCTCGAGCAGGCCGCCAACATGCCGTTCTGGGTCACCGCGTCCTGTGCCCTCGCCATCGCCGCCGGCACCTACTCCGGTGGCTGGCGCGTGATCCGCACCCTCGGCAAGGGCCTGGTGGAGATCTCCTCCCCGCAGGGCATGGCCGCCGAGACCTCCTCGGCCGCGATCATCCTGACCTCCGCCCACTTCGGTATGGCCCTGTCCACCACCCACGTCGCCACCGGCTCGATCCTCGGCTCCGGTGTCGGACGCCCCGGCGCCGACGTGCGCTGGGGTGTCGCCGGACGCATGGCCATCGCCTGGGTCACCACCATCCCGATCGCCGCCCTGGTGTCCTTCGGCATCTGGATCATCTCGGACGCCGTGACCTCGGCGACGAGCATGGCCGGCGGGGCCCTGGCCGCCTTCGCCATCCTGATCGCCGTCGTGACCGCGATCATCATCAAGGCCCGTAAGCAGCCGGTCCACGCCGACAACGTCAACGCCGACTGGGACGAGCACGGTCTCGCCCCGGAGGCCGCCCACTCCGACTCCGCTGTGGAGTTCGCCGGCGAATCAGCCAGCCTCACCACCGAAGTTGCCGACACTGCCGAATCTGCCGGGTCTGCCGATGTCGTGACCGAGGTCGCCGACACCGCCGGCCTCGCCTTGTCCGGTGCCCCCACCGGCGTGCACGACCCCGCTCACTTCGTCGACACCACCGACGCCGCCGCCGACCACCGGAAGGACCTCTAGACCATGGAACTGTTCAGCGACCTTCTCTCCGTCACCCTCGCCGGTCTCCTCCTCGGCGCCGGCCTGCCGATCCTCTTCGCCATCGGCATCAAGCTCACCGCCCCGGCCCACGCCGACGGTGCCGCTGAGGGCCAGACCTCCGGCCAGATCTCGCCGCTGCGTCGCGGTGCCGCCGGGCTGATCTTCCTGGTGATCATCCTCGCGGTGATCATCGGCCTGCTGTGGATCACCCAGGGCCGTCTGTACGAGACCTTCGGCTGGGACCTCTTCGGCACCGGCGGAACCTCCGGCCACTAGGTCCTCAGCACACCGAACACACCGGGGCCTCCCCCCCCCCACCCACGGCGCGTTTCTCCGGTTCCACTTTTCGGCCACACCATGGCATGAAAAGGCGGAAAAGTGGAGCCGGCGGCACAGCCGGACGCAGCGTCCCCCCCCCCCCACGTCGGGACCGTGCCGGACGCAGCGTCCCCCACCGCCGGTCAGTCCCGATCTCCCGAAGACGTATCATCTCGGTCGAGATCGACGATGGTGTCAGCATATGCATCACAGTGAGCGACGGATCCGCACGGAAACTCCGTGCTGAACTGCATCGTCTTCCGAAATGCTTGACTATCCCCACCATTGAATCTACCCTCTACAAAGTAGACAACCACTCTGGACCACTCTGAAGCACCCTGGAATCGAGGTGACCCCATGATCAACACACTGTCCAAGCTCATCAGCTGGTACCGCTCCCCACTCGACGGAGACACCAGCGGAACCGCCAGCACCGTCCTGGGCGTTCTCCCGACCCGGCCGGAGCGCAGCGACATCGTCGCCCACCTGATCCACGAAGGACACACCCCAGCCACCACCGACGATGTCCGTGCCGCCTTCGCCGTCGTCCACGACCGCGAGGCCACCGACTTCGAGGCGATCCTCGCCTTCGACTTCGTCGACAGTTTCGGCATGCTGGCCTGAGTATCCCGCGGAGTATTCTGGACAGGGTGACGCTCGAACCCCTGCCTATCTCCCTCAGCCCGGCCAGCGTGCATGCGGCCCTGCCCGTCCTACGCGACTGCCTCGCCGGAGGCCGGGCCGTGCTGCCCATCTCCCCCGATGATGCCGGACGTCACCTCGCCGCCGTCATGGACGCCGGTGAGTCCGGATGCCCCGGAACCCCCGGCACACTGGTGGCATGCACGTCCGGGTCGACCGGGACGCCGAAAGGTGCGGTGCTCACGGCAGACGCACTGACCGCCTCCGCCGAGGCCACGGCGTCCTACCTGCGTGAGCGCTACAACGTGGAGCCCGGTCCCTGGCTGCTGGCGCTGCCGCCGCACCACATCGCCGGGGTACAGGTCATCCTGCGCAGCCTGCACGCCGGGTTCGAGCCCGCCGTCCTGCCCGCCGCCGCCCGGTTCACCACCGCGGCCTTCGCCGAGGCCACGGCCCTGCTGCGGTTCACCCACCAGCACGAGGACCTCTACACCTCCCTGGTGCCGACCCAGCTGCGTCGGCTGCTGGACGACGCGGACAGGGCGAACACTGCATCCGGTACGCCGGACGAAGTGGCCACCGCCGTGGCCGCAATGGACGGTATCGCCGCCCTGCGGCTCTACTCCGCCATCCTCGTCGGTGGTGCGGCCTGCCCCGACGACCTCGTCGAACGGTGTATGGCAGAGGGGATCCGGATCGTCCGCACCTACGGCTCCTCCGAGACCGCCGGCGGCATGGTCTACGACGGGACACCCATCCCCGGCACCGCCGTGGAGATCGAGGACCCCGACCCCGACGGTGTCGGCCGGGTGCTGCTCAGCGGGCCGACCGTGGCGACCGGCTACCGCAACGTCGACTCCGGCGAGGCCTTCCCCGCCCCGCAGGTCTTCCGCACCAGTGATCTCGGACGCCTCGACGACGGGGTGCTGAACATCCTCGGCCGCGCCGACGGGGCGATCACCAGTGGTGGGCTGAAGATCCTGCCGGAGGATGTCGAACGTGCCCTCGATGCGGCCGGGTTCACCGCCTGTGTCACCGCGCTGCCCGATGAACAGTGGGGGCAGATCGTCGTCGCCGTCGTCGAAGGTGGCGGCCCGGGCGCGGATGCTCCAGCCGGGGACATCACCGACCTGGTCCGCGCCACCCTGCGGGACGCCGGGGTCGAGGCACACCTGATCCCCCGACGGGCCCTCCAGCTCGAGGAGCACGAGCACCTACCACTGACCGGCCCGGGGAAGCTCGACCGGCAGGCCGTGCAGCGACTGGCGGCGACTAGGCTCTAGGCCATGACTTCGTCCCAGACGACCGGGGCCGGCGACAGCACCGCCCCCCAGCCCCGCACCGCCACCGCCGCCGACTGGTTGACCGGCGCCCGCCCGCACACCTGGGCCAATGCCGCGGCCCCCGTCCTCGCCGGCACCGCCGCCGCCGTGTACGACGGGGACGCGTCCTGGTGGCGCGCCCTGCTCGCCGCCGTGGTGGCGATGGCCCTGATCATCGGTGTGAACTACGCCAACGACTACTCCGACGGAATCCGCGGCACCGACGATGACCGTACCGGTCCGTTGCGTCTCACCGGCTCCGGCCTCGTCGCCCCGGAGAAGGTGAAGTACGCCGCCTTCCTGTGCTTCGGCGTGGCCGGGGTGGCCGGCATCGTGCTGTCCCTGGTCTCGGCCTGGTGGTTCATCCTGGTGGGAGCGGTATGCATCCTGGGCGCCTGGTTCTACACCGGCGGTAAGAACCCCTACGGCTACCGGGGACTGGGCGAGGTCGCGGTGTTCGTGTTCTTCGGCCTGGTCGCCGTGATGGGCACCGAGTTCACCCAGTCCGGGCGGATCTCCTGGGTCGGCGCGCTGCTGGCCGTGGGTGTCGGCTCACTGTCAGCGTCGGTGAACCTGGTCAACAACCTGCGCGACATCCCCACCGACACCGAGGCCGGCAAGACCACCCTTGCGGTGATCCTGGGCGATGCGAACACCCGGAAGCTCTACGTGGGCCTGGTGTCGGTGTCGGTGCTGGTGACCGTGGCAGTGTCCGCCGCGAGCGTCGCCGCCCTGATCAGCCTGGCGTCGGTGCCGCTGCTGCTCGTCGCCGCGATGCCGGTGGTGCGCGGGGCCACGGGCAAGGAGCTGATCCCGGTGCTGGGGCTGACCGGACGCGGTATGCTGATCTGGTCGGTGGCGATGCTGGTCGCGATGCTGCTGGCGTAGGCGACGCCCCGGCACCGGGGCGCCCCACGTATTCGGGCCGGCACCTCGGACTGGACAAGGTAAAATATTGCCGGTTTATTTGACCCATGACCGAGCATGTCCCCGCCCAAGAGCGACGCCACCAGGTCGGTGAAGCCCTGATGTACGTCGTCGCCGACAAGGGCCTCGCCGCCACCACCCTCCGTCAGGTCGCAGACACCGCAGGAGTCTCCGGGGGCCTGGTGCAGCGCTACTTCGCCAGCAAGAAGGAACTCATCCACTTCGGGCTCGAGCACGTCTACGACCGTACCCGACAACGCGTCGAGGCCGTCCCCGATCACGACCCCGGTCCGCGGCATCGTCATCGGACTGGCTGAGGCACTGCTGCCCCTCACCGAGGAGCGCGTACGGGAGTCACGGGTCTGGCTGGCATTCCTGCACTGGTCCGTCAATGACCCCGAACTCGCCGCGATCCACCACCGCTCGGCCTCCGAGCTCCGGGAGGGCCTGCGTGACGCCATCGCCGGTGCCCAACGCACCGGCGAGGTCGCCGAGGCGTCCGACCCGGAACTCGAGGCGCTGGCACTGATGACCTACATCGACGGGCTCACCGTCGAGGCGGTCACCACCGGTGAGATGTACCCGCCGGCCACCGTCCGCACCCTGTTGGACGTCTACCTCGACCGACTCTTCGTCACTGCCCCCGTCGGTTCCGGCGATCCCGGGGATCCCGACGGGTCCGGGAACCTCCGATGACCACGGCATTCATCGGCGTCCTCGTTGTCCTCGCGCTCGTCGACAGCACGAGCTTCGGCACGCTGCTCATCCCGATCTGGCTACTGCTGACCCCCGGCAAGCTCCGCATCAGCCGACTCGCGTCCTACCTGGGCACCGTCGTGCTCTTCTACTTCCTGGTCGGCCTTGCTCTCGCCGCTGGCGCGGACTCCCTGGTCGAAGCACTGCGAGAACCATTGGATGCCGTCCCCTCCCTGGTCTGGCGGATCATTCAGCTGGTCGTCGGTATTGTGCTGATCATCCTCAGCTATGTCGCCGAGTCACGCATCCGCCGTAGCCGCGCCGACGGCAAGGTCGGCAGGCTGGAGGGCTGGCGCTCCCGCGCCCTGTCGGACGCCGGGAGTGGCAGCGCAGGCTCGCTGGTGAAGCTCGCCCTTGTCGGCACCAGCATCGAGTTGTTGACGATGCTGCCCTACCTCGCCGCCATCGCCATGCTCACCGCGGCCGATCTGAGCCCCCTGGAGCTCACTGCAAGTATCGCCGTGTACTGCCTGGTCATGGTCATCCCGGCGATCGTGCTGTGCATCGGACGGATTGCCCTCCACGAACGGGTCGACCCGACGTTGCACAAGATCAACGACTGGTTCTCCCGCCACAGCGACAAAGCCGTCGGATGGACACTCGGCGGCATCGGCATCGGCGTTGCCGTCAACGCCGTCATCAACCTGGTCATCCTGGCCACCCAGTAAACTGCGGTGTCATGGCAGACGACGCAGGCGAGGGATCTGGCCCGACCGAACCGACACGGCGGGTGGCGTCCTACGGTGTCTGTGTCCGCGACGGCGCCCTGCTCATGGTCGCCGTCACCGACCCCACCGATGCCCGGGAGACCTGGACGTTGCCCGGCGGGGGCGTCGAACCGTTGGAGGACCCGGTCGACACGGTCGTGCGCGAAATCACCGAGGAGACCGGACGCACCGGCCGGGTCGTCCGACTTCTCGGCGTGGACTCCCGGGTCATCCCGGCGCACGAGGCAGTGCGTGGTGTGCCGCACCAGAACATCGGGATCTTCTACGAGGTGTCCCTGGACGGGTCGGCCTCCGGGGCAGATCGCAAGCCACAACCCACAGCGTCCGAGCATTCCGGGACGGCCTGCGACCTGCGTGAAGAGTCCAACGGCGACTCCCGGACACCGAGCTGGATTCCCCTTGGCCAGGTCACTGACCTGCGCCGCAGCAACCTTGTGGACGTCGGACTGGACCTGCTGGCCGCACGTCCCGCCAGCGGACACGCCTCCCCACCGCCGCGTCCCGGCGACGATCCACTGGTCCGACACTGACTGGAAGTCCGAGGGGGGGGGGACGATCGTCATTCGCTCAACGACCAACACTCACTCGATGAGCTGACGCCGGTAGGCCTCCCCCACCGCCGATGCCCGGTCACGGACCCCCAGCTTGTCGTAGATGTGCTGCAGGTGCGTCTTGATACTCGCCTCGCCGATGAACAACTGCGCCGCCGCCTCCCGGTTGGACGCCCCGTTCGCCACCAACTGCAACACCTCCCGCTCCCGGTCGATGAGCACCGACCCTGCGCTTCCCCGCACCTTCCCCATCAGGTGCCTGGTCACCGACGGTGCCAGGACAGACTCCCCACGTGCCGCGGCGCGGACGGCGGACATCAGCTCGTCCGGCAGGGCGTCCTTCAACAGGTAGCCGGTCGCGCCGGCCTCGATGGCGGGCAGGACGTCGTTCTCACTGTCGAAGGTGGTCAGGATCAGCACCTTCGTGTCCGGCGACGCCTTCTGCAGCGCCACGGTCGCCGCGACCCCGTCCATCACCGGCATCCGCAGATCCATCAGCACCACATCGGCGCCACGACCGGTCACCAGGGCGACGCCCTCCTCACCGTTGCCGGCCTCACCGACGACGGTGATGTCGTCGGCACCGCTGAAGGTGTCGCGGAGTCCACCGCGGACAACGGGGTGGTCGTCGACGATCACTAGTCTGATCACTGGTTTTCACTTTCTGCTAGTTCGGACGCTCTATCGGTCGCCGCGTCGGCCCCCGAGTCGGACGCACTTTTGGACGCCACGCTGCTCGGGGAGATGGCGGGCACGCGCACGCTGATGGACACACCTTCCCCCGGCGCGCCGTCCACCTCGACGTGCCCACCGACGCCGCGGATACGTTGCCGCATGCTGGTCAGGCCGAAACCACCGTCACGCCCGGACTTTCCGGGTCTTCCGGGCTTTCCGGACTTTCCGGGATCTCCGACCCTGCCAGAGAACCCACGTCCATCATCGCGGACATCCACCAGGACCTCCGGGCCGGTGTACGACAAGGTCACACCCACCCGCGATGCACCGGCATGTTTCGCCACATTGGTCAGCGCCTCCTGGACCACGCGGAACAGTGCGACCTCGATCGCCGGACTCAGCGGTATCTGCTCCCCGGTGATGTCGACCTGCGCACTGACCGCGGCGTCCTGCGCCCACCGTTCAGTGAGCTCGGTGAGGGCGTCCGGCAGTCGTGCCTGCCCAAGCACCCGGGGCGAGAGCTCGTGCAATGACCTGCGTGCCTCCGCCAGGCTCGAGCGGGCGAGTTCCAGCGCACGCTCGATATTCTGGTCAGCGGGCTGTGCAATCTGTGAAGACCGAGACGACTGGGCCGACTGCAGCTGCGTGATGATCCCCGCCAGCCCCTGCGCCAGGAGCTGGGCGTGCAGGCCGGCGTTCTCGTGCAGGGCGTCCTCGAGACGTCGGACGAGTTCCTGCCGCCGACGGTCCTCGGCCTCGCCCCGATGGGCGAGGACCAGTCCAGCTCCGATCGCGACGGTCTGCACCGACACGATCAACAGGAACTGGACGATGCGGTCCGGCGACGGTGAGGACAGACCGATCAAGGAGACGCCGTTGATCACCAACGAGGTAGCCAAGATCCCGACGACACCCATCTGCCACGGGCGCAACTGATAGGCGTGGAAGAACCCGGTGATGGTGAAGATCGCGAAGATGTCCGCCTGCAACATCAACGGGATGCAGAGCAGCAGCAGGCCGATGAAGTACACGGCCATCCGCAGCTGCCGGGTGTCCCCCCGCAGTGTCGGCACAGTGTGCCCCAGAGCGACCCAGACGCCGGTCAGCAGTACCAGGCCAAGGACGGTAACCAGGTCCGAGGTCTGCTGCCCCGACTCCCGCCATGTCCAGACCAGGTACGTCACGCTGGGAACCGCCAGCAACACCCACGGGGTGTACAGCAGGACCAGATCGAAGATGTGGCCGTACCCGGGGACATCTCCGGAACCGACGCCGGAGTCACGCACAGCCTCGACACCCATTTCCCTGCGTACCTACCTGCCTACTTCCACCGGAAAACCCTGGCGGCGATCGCCCCGGCGACCACGGTGGTGCCCAACAGTATCCCAAGCTGGACCCACCGGGGGCTGCCCGCCGCGGTCACCTCGGCGGCCTCCGGGAACCAGGCGGCCAACATCGCCTGCACTCCCGGCGGGACGTACTCACCGATGGTGACCAGGACGTCCGGCATGAGGAAGCGTGGCAGGAAGGCACCGCCGAAGAGCATCAGGGCCATGAAGATCAGCGTCCCGACGGACGTCGCCGCACTCGCCGACGGCACCAGCGCCGCCGAGATCATGCTGATCGCCAGCACAGCCGCGTAGCCGATGAAGAAGGCCAGCACGAATGTCCCGAGGTGCTGCGGTGGCGCCACGTCCAGGATGAGCCAGGCCGACAGCACCAGCAGCAGCGCAGAGGCAGCGACCGACACCAGTGCGACGATCATCTGCGCGATCAGGAGGTACCCCGGATGAACCGGGGTGGTCGACATCCGACGCAGGATGCCCCGCTCACGGTAGGTCGCGATGAGGATCGGGACGTGCTGCGCCCCGATGGCCACCATGCCGACGACCAGGGCGCTTGGGGCCCAGAACTCCACGAAGCGGATGCCACCGAAATCCTCGGACGGCTCCCGGAGCATCGGGATCGCCCCGAGGCCGAGCAACAGGATGGTCGGGAACAGGACGCCGAACGCCACCGCCCCCGGGTCGCGGGGGAACATCTTGGCCTCCACCACGGTCATCTTCGCCAGGGCATTCATGATGCGTTCTCCTTGTGGTTGCTGTCGTCAGTGCGGATCGCGGAGCGCCCGGTGTAGGCGACGAAGGCATCGTCCGGGCTGAAGTCGTCGGCACGCAGTCCCTCGGCCACCAGCCCATGTCGCGCCAGGGCGCCGGCGACGGTCCCCAGCACCTCGCCGGTACCGTTGACCGTCCAGTGCCCGTTATCGACCTGGACGTCGGTGATGCCGGGAAGTTCGGAGAACAGACGCGGGTCGATGCCGTTCGCGGCGTCCTGCCCGGCGGCCCGCCCGAGCCCCGCCACCAGGCGGAAGCGGACCTGTTGGGTCGGGCGCACGCGGGCGACGAGCCCCTCGGGGGTGTCCACGGCGACGACGCGTCCGTTGTCGATGACCGCGATCCGGTCGCACAGTCCCTCCGCCTCGTCCATGAAGTGGGTGACGAGCAGGATCGTGACCCCGGCGTCGCGCACCGTCTCGATCAGCCCCCAGGTGTACCGGCGGGCCTGCGGGTCGAGCCCGGTCGTCAGTTCGTCCAGGATCGCGACCTTCGGGCCACCGACCAGCGCTAGAGCGATCGACAGCCGCTGCTTCTGACCACCGGACAGGTTCTGGTACCGGGTCCTGGCCTTGTCGGTCAGACCGACGAGTTCCATGAGCTCACGCCAGTCGGCGGGGTTCCGGTAGAAGGAGCTGAACAGGTCGAGGATCTCGGCAACGGTGACCCGGTCGGGGAACTGACTCTCCTGGAGCTGCACCCCGAGCACCTGGTGGATCTCGTCCTTGTCTGTGCGCGGGTCGAGCCCCAGGACCTTCACGGTGCCCATGTCCGGGTCACGCAGCCCGGCGATGCACTCGACGGTCGAGGTCTTACCGGCACCGTTGGGACCGATGATCCCGAAGATCTCGCCGGCCGCCACGGTCAGGGAGATGTCGTCGACGGCCGGGTCAGGCTTCCCCCGGTAGCGCTTGAGGAGATGAGTGACCTCCACAGCGGGTGTTGTCGTGGTCGCAGTGTTCTTCGTCATGCATATGACGCTACGAAGCAGACACCCCTGCGCACATCGGCCAACCAGCTGCGCTGCGGTTGATTCCCGTATCCACCGATCGGTGGATACAGGGATCCGCCACTTTTAGCACCTCACGTGATTCTCACATCATGAGACCTACAGGTCAGAGTGTTATGCTCCGCTGAACGAAAAAAGGCGGAGGTGCTAAGAGCGACACCCGGCAGGGCGAGGGACGCGATCAACGGCGCGAAGTCACCCCTTTCCCCTGAAAGCCCCCTAGTTCAGCCGGTCCTCCAGCTGCGCAGCCATCTGCTCCTTGTGGGCCCGGCGTCCGGCGTCCCGGATGGCGATCTGCTCGTTGACCCGCAGTCGCAGGCCCTTGAACAGGAACATCGACAGCGGGAAGGCGATGATCAGCGCCAGCAGTGCGCTCATCAGCAGCGGGAAGCTCTGGCCCATGCCCAGCAGGATAGCGAGAGACTGGATCAGCACGGTCAGCACCAGGAACAGCACGACCCGGGCGAGGCCGTAGAGGAAGATGTCACGCCAGGCCTTCCCGGACAGTTTGGTGGGGGCGAGATCTTCGGAGCTGCTGGTGTTGTTCACGCTGGTGTCGTTGCTACTGGTGTCGTTCACGCCCACCAGCTTACGACCGCCCCGGGCCGACACCCAATCCTCCGCTTTCCCACTACTTCCCCACTACGTCCGCACCGCTTCCTCGTCGCCTACCCCGCGGTCGGTTGAACAGCATTCACACGCGAGAATCGACGTAGCCCCACCATGCGGCTAGCATGGAGTCTGTAGACCATATTCGACGCACGTCAACCTCCGGAGGGTAGCAACCATGGGACGACTGGTGATTCTCGTGCTCGTCATCGTCACCGTCATCGTACTGTGGAAGGCTTTCGGTCCGAAGACCTGGAACAACGGTGAGGGGCCGAGCAACGGATCCGGCAACGGCCAGTTCCCCCAGCTCGGACGGCAGAAGCGCAAGCCCGTCGAGCGCAAGGGCCCGGACGACGACCCGGACTTCCTCTGGAACCTGAAGAAGGAACGCTTCAAGGCCCAGCGTGAGGAGGAACGCCGGATCGAGGAGGCCCGGGAGCGCTACGACCGGGAGACGAAGAAGGAGAAACGCGCCGGGCAGGACGCCCCCTCCGCGAAGGATGAGGGGGAGCCGGCCACCGGGGAGAGCAACACCGACAAGTCCAACGACAACCGTGGTGAAGGACGCACCGACGGCCACGGGGACGGTCGGAACGACGGCCAGTCCGAGGGACGCGGCGAAGGCGCCGCCTGACCGAGACTGTCGCCCCTTTCCCGTGCGGGTCCCGGGCGGATCACCGTGTGGGCGGGGTGACGCTCCGGGCCCGGTCGAAGACCTCCCAGGCCACCGAGGCCGGGGTGTGTCCGGTGCGCAGGTGGTCGAGCAGCAGGAACACCGCATCCCACCGGGCGTAGGTCCACGCCCGCTCCAGGAGATCACCAACCAGATCACCAGCCAGCTCTGCCACCCGGCGCGGCAACGCGGGGTCCAGGGCGAAGAGGTGGGCGTAGTCCAGGGCGGGGTCCCCGATGTTCATGTCGGAGAAGTCGATCACCCCGAGACTGGCACCGTCCCACAGCAGGTGCGAGTCGTAGAGGTCCGAGTGGATCAGCCGTCCGTCTGAGGCCGACAACTGCGAGGACAGCAGCACCTCGACGTCCTGCACAATCGACTCCACGATCCCCAGGTCTGCCGCAGCGATCCGGCCCGGCAGCAGTTCGGACGCCCGGGACCTCACCAGCGCAGCTTTCGCCGGCAGCGCCCGCGGCGAAGTGGTGTTCACCCTTCCCTCCGCCGACCACCAGGACACCACGTTGCTGACCGGCGGGGACATCACGTCCACCCCGTGCAGCAGTCGCATCAGTCCGGCGACCTGCCTGGTCACCGTGTCTTGACGGCCGGCGCCCAAGGTCGAGTAGACCTGTGCGTCCAGCGGTTCACCGGCGATATGGCCCTGCAGGGTCACCGATCCGTCGGCGATGGTCAGCGCAGGGACGGGCAGCCGTACGGAAGGGACGTCCTGTACCGGGGCGACGTCCGATGACATCACCTGGCCAGCCAGCAGCTCCAGCACCTCGGCCTCGACCGGGGCCTGGTCGCGGTAGGCGTCCGTGCGGGGCAGCCGCGCGACGAGATCAGCACCGGCATCAGCACCATCGTGCAGCACCACGACCTCGTGGTCCATGCCCTGCGGCGGTACCGACACCGATGACCAGCTCAGCGAAGGGAAGCCGGCCCGCACCCGGGCGATCACTGCGTCCGCACCACCGCCCTCGTCTGCGCCACTGCCCCCGTCCGAACCACCCATGTGCCCGGAACTCACCGGTCCCGACCGCGACGCAGCAGCAGGCGCAGGTAGTCCGCGTAGTCAGCCTTGCCCAGCTGCTCAGCACGGGCGACAAGGGCACGATCATCGATGAAGCCCATCCGCCAGGCGACCTCCTCCGGGCAGCCGATCTTCAACCCCTGGCGCTGCTCGATGGTGCGCACGAAATCGCCCGCGGCCATGAGGTTGTCCACCGTGCCGGTGTCCAGCCAGGCGGTACCGCGCGGCAGGATCTCCACCTGCAGGTCCCCACGCTCCAGGTAGGCCCGGTTGACGTCGGTGATCTCCAGTTCGCCACGCTCCGACGGTTCCAGCGATTGGGCGATGTCGACGACGTCCGGGGCGTAGAAGTACAGCCCCGGCACCGCGAAGTTGGACGCCGGATCGTCCGGCTTCTCCTCCAGCGAGGTCGCCGTCCCGTCGGCGTCGAAGTCCACGACCCCGTAGGCGGTCGGGTCGGCGACCCAGTAGGCGAAGATCGCCCCACCGGTGACGTCCCGGAAGCGGCGCAGCTGGGAGCCCAGGCCGGCACCGTAGAAGATATTGTCGCCGAGCACCAGGGCGACCGGCTCATCCCCGATGAAGTCGGCGCCGAGGATGAAGGCCTCGGCCAGGCCGTTCGGGGCGTCCTGCACGGCGTACTCGATGGAGACACCGAACTGGGAACCGTCGCCGAGCAGGCGTCGGAACTGGTCATTGTCCTCCGGCGTGGTGATCACCAGGATCTCCTGGATGCCGGCGAGCATCAGCGTGGTCAGCGGGTAGTAGATCATCGGCTTGTCGTAGACCGGCACGAGCTGCTTCGACACCCCGAGGGTGATCGGGCGCAGCCTGGAGCCGGTTCCGCCGGCGAGGATGATGCCACGCATCAGTCGTCCGCTTTCTGCTGGACGGCCTCCCAGGTCAGCCGCAGTTCCCTCTCCCAGCCGAGGCATTCGTCATAGGACGGCAGGGCCCGGCCGGACGCTTCGAACTCGGCGACGGTGGGCGCGTCACGGTCCTTGTCCGACAGGACGAGGTCATCCATGGGCAGGCCATGGGCGCCCCAGTCAATGCCAAGAGCGGGGTCGAGCGGGTTGATGCCATGTTCCACGGAAGGGTTGTAACCCTCAGACATCAGATAGTTCAACGAGGCCGGGCCGCCACCGACGGGAATGCCCGGCGCGTGGCCGACACCGACCGGCACGTACAGTCCCCTGCGGTTCTCCGCGGACAGCTCCACCACGATGTGCTTCATGAAGGTCGGCGAGCCGCGCCGCAGGTCGACCAGGACATCGACGATACGTCCGGCGACGCAGGTGACGTACTTGGCCTGGCCCGGGGGAACGTCGGCGAAGTGCACTCCCCGGATCACGCCCTCCTTCGAGGTCGACAGGTTCGCCTGCGGGATATCCAGCGGGTAGCCGAGCTTGTCGGCGACCACGTCCGCCTTGAACCACTCGTGGAAGGTGCCCCGGTCGTCCGGGAAGATCTTCGGGGTGGCGACCCAGGCACCCGGGATCGCGAGGTCGGTGATCTCAGTCATGCGCACCATCCTATCGTCGCCATTGTCGCCGCGGCCGGACGCCAGGCGGCCGGACTGCACCAGCACTGCCTTGAATTGATATGTTTCTGGTAGTAAAATTTCTCGGATGAGAAAACGACCACTCGGGAAGCTCCTCGCGCGAGCCGCCACCATGGCCAAGCCACTGGCACCGGCGCTCAGGGGATTCACGACGCCGCTGACTCCCACCGACTACGCCACCCTCTTCGACCCGCTGCGGGGACGAGAGATCCGGGGGCGGATCACCTCGGTCGAACAGCACGGGTCCTTCACCACCCTGACCATCGAACCCGGCCCCGGCATGGTCGGTACCTTCCAGGCAGGGCAGTTCATCGGCCTCGGCCTGCAGATCGACGGCCGCTGGCGCTGGCGCTGCTACTCACTGACCAACCCGCCGGTGCGCAAGCCGCGCAGCCTTACGGTCAGCATGAAGCCGGTGCCCGGCGGCGAGGTCTCCGGGCACGTCGCCAGCCATGCGGTCGCCGGTCAGATCATCCGGCTCTCCGCCCCCGGCGGCGACTTCCACCTGACCTCCCCGGTACCCGACAAGCTGTTGTTCATCACCGCAGGCGCCGGCATCACCCCGGTGATGTCGATGCTGCGGTGGCTGCACCAGGAGCACCCGGGCACGACCATGCCCGACGTCGTCCACATCCACAGCGAGCGTGGCCCCACTCCCCCGGACCCGTTCGCCGCCGAGTTGGACGCACTGGCCGAGGAGTCGCCGTCCTACCGGTTGATCAGCTGGGATTCCACGGAGTCCGGACGCCTCAGCGGCCAGAACGTGCAGTCATCGGTGCCGGACTGGGAGACCCGCGAACGCTACGCCTGCGGCCCTGTGCCGCTGCTCGATAACCTCATCGAAGCGATGCCGGGCACCCGCACCGAACAGTTCCACAACCAGGGTGCCGGCGCCGGCACCGGTGAAATCAACCCCGAGGACCTCGGCGGCGAGATCGAGTTCGGCGGGACCGGTGTCACCACCACCTCGTCCGGATCCACCACCATCCTCGAGGCCGCCGAGGCCTGCGGGGTCAACCTGGTCCACGGCTGCCGCATGGGCATCTGCCGGACATGTGTCACCCCCATCACCGACGGCATCGCCGTCGACCTGCGCGACGGAGCGTCCTACGGGCCCGGCGAGCAGATCCGGACCTGCAGCTGCGTGCCTTCGGGACGCCTGCACATCGCCACCAGTTGATTAAGAAACGGAAGAGGTAGAAGAGAACTTGGCCATCCAGGACATCAACGCCTACGCCCATCTCTCCGACGAGGACATCCGTGACATCGGAGCCCGCCTCGCCGCCATCGAGAACGAGCACCGCGACGCCCTCGGCGCCGGGGACGCCGACTACATCAAGTCCCTGATCCGCGCCCAGCGCACCCTCGACCTCATCGCACGGATCGCCACCGCGTCGTCCTCCACCGTCACCGTGCCTGCCGGCATGATGTTGGCGATGGCGAAGATCCTCGAGAACCTCGAGATCGGCCACAACGTGATGCACGGCCAGTGGGACTGGATGAACGACCCGGAGATCCACTCCTCCACCTGGGAGTGGGACAACACCGGCCCGTCGTCGGGGTGGAAGCACTCGCACAACGTGGTGCACCACACCTACACGAACATCATCGGCATGGACAACGACATCGGCTACGGCGTGCTGCGGGTGACCCGCGACCGCACGTGGACCCCGATGGCCATCTTCCAGCCGCTGATCAACATCGTGCTGGCCAGCCTCTTCGAGGTCGCCGTCGGGTTCTACGATGTGGACCTGGGACGCTACTTCACCGGACGCCAGACCTGGGAGGAGACCAAGCCGCGTCTGATGGACACGGTGAAGAAGGTCGGACGCCAGGTCGGCAAGGACTACGTCCTGTTCCCGGCGGTCGCCGCCGTGGTCGGCTACCTGCTGCCCGGCAGGGGCGCGAACCGGACCAGCCGTGCCGGCCGGGCACTCGAGGCGAAGAAGCGGGCGAAGGCCGCGGTGAAGACCGCGGTGATCGGCAACATCGCCCGCAACGTATGGGCCTATGCGGTGATCTTCTGCGGACACTTCCCCGACGACGTCGAGACCTTCACCAAGCGCACCCTGGAGGAGGAGACCCGCGACGAGTGGTACCTGCGGCAGATGCTGGGCTCGGCGAACTTCCGGGGCGGTACCGTGTTGTCGATCATGTCCGGCAACCTGAACCACCAGATCGAGCACCACCTGTTCCCCGACATGCCGTCGAACCACCTCTCGGCGATCAGTACCGAGGTCGAGAAGATCGCCGCCGAGTACGGTCTGCCGTACAACACCGACAGTTTCCCCAAGCAGTTGATGCAGGTGCAGCGCACACTGCTGAAGCTGTCACTGCCGAACAACATGCTGCGGGCGGATGCGTCGAACGCCCCGGAGGTTCGCTCGGACGCGGCGTTCACCACGAACCCGGAGATCGCCGAGGCGACCGGGCCCCGGCAGCTACGCAAGGGCCTGGCCCTGCTGAAGAAGGCCCGGCCGCGGTTCCTGGCGTAATTCTGGGCGTGATTCTGGGCGTGACCCGCTAGTACCAGTAGATTCCGTCAGCGTTCTCGGCCTCGTCCTCATCGAGATCGACGTCGAACTGGAACTCGAGGCCGGTCGGGGTGACACCGGCCCCGTCATTGGTCTGGTAGCTCAGCACCGCACCCTGGTAGACGACGTCCTCCTCGAGATCGTCGATTGCTTCAGGAAGCAGATCGGATTGGTCGATGTCGCAGTCCTCCGGCACTGCCCCCTCGACCACATTGGCCGGATTGCCGTCCTCATCGACGGCGCGGAGCTCTGGGGGTTGGACGTCCTGGTCCTCCTCATCTGCAGTACCTGCTGACTCTGATGAGTCGTCCAGGCCCAGGAACTCCAGTTCATAGGTGATGCAGACGAACTTCTCGACCTCGCCGGCGTCCGCCCCAACCTCGATGTGGTCACTGTCCAGATCGGTCAGTTCCTGGGCAGTGACCTTCCAGTACTGTTTCGGCGAGGCCGCTGCAGAGTTGTCGCCATCACCGGAGTCCTCGGCAGGACGCGGGGTGACGACGTACGCCGACTGGCCGAGCGACAATTCCCTCCCCAGCTGGGTGGGGTCGAAGTCCTCCGGTGCCCCCGTCAGGTCAATGTCCTCGATGGAGACCGAGTCGTCGTCACCACTTCCGGCGTCCGCACCGTTCGCGGTGTCTGTGGAGACCGCGTCGCTGATCTCTTCCATGGAGCAGGCGGTCAACGCCAGGGCGGGAACGGTGATTCCGGCGATGAGCGCGCGACGAAGCATCCTGAAGTCGGTCATGGAACTGAAGTCTAGCCCTGTGTCGTCTCAGACTTCAGTGCGAAACCTGAGACTCTTGAACTCGTACCGGGATTGTTGCCGACTAGTTCCAGTAGATGCTGTCGGCGTTCTCCAGGTCCTCGAGGTCAGCCTCAAAGCGGAACTCGAGACCGGTCGGGGTGACGCCGGAGCCGTCATTGGTCTCGTAGCTCAGCGCGGCATCCTTGTAGACCTTGCCCTCCTGCAGCTCGTCCTGCCCACTGGGGAGCTCGTCGGAGGAGTGGATCCCGCAGTCGGACCCACTGGACATGAGGATCGTGTTGGCACCGTTACCGTTGTCGTCGACCGCACGCATGTACGGTTCCTTGACGATATGGGCAGTCTCCGGGTTGGACCCGTCACTGGCACCGAGGAACTCGATGTCGTAGTTGACGCAGAGGAACTTCTCGACTTCGTCAGCGTCGGAAGAAAGTTCGATGTCCTCCTTCGGGACATCGGTGATCTCCTGGGCGGTGACCTTCCAGTACTGGATCGGGTAGGTCTCGTCGTCATCCTCACCGCTACCACGCTGAGTGACCACGTAGGCGTCGTCGCCAAGGCTCAGCTTCGATCCCGGAGCGGTGAGCTCGAAGTCATCCGGGGCGCCTTCCAGTTCGACATCCGAGGCAGAACCGGAGTCCTCGCCGTCGCTGTCGCTGCTGTCGCTGCCGTTCGAGGAGTCGGGCGAGCTGGAGTCCGAGTCGGAGTCATCAGAAGAGCAGGCGGTGAGGGCGAGTGCCGGGACAGCAAGTCCGGCAATGAGGGCGAGGCGGAGCTTCCTGAAATCAGTCATGGAATCTGACTATAGACCTCGGGAACTCAGCGCATACATAATACTCTGAAATTCCCTGGACAGATTCCAATCAGCGCCACTGCACGATCCCGCCGTGCAACGGGTCCAGGTCGGCCCCCTGCGCCTGGAACTCGAAGCAGATCCCTGTGGTCCCCACCCCGCATCCCGGACGAACCCCGGTGACGACGGTCCCGCGGTAGGTGGCACCCTCGACCAGCTCCTCCACGTGCGAGGGCACCTCGGCGGCAGCGTCTGCACCCTCCGCACCCTCCGCACTGTCGACACTGTCGGCACTCTCGGCGCTCTCAGCAGCGGTGAGTACCGGCACGGCGACAGCCGGCTGGATGACCGGGTTACCGTCGTCCCCCGCCCCCAGGAAGGTGATCTCGTAGGGGACCTCGAGAAGGCCCTCGACCAGCTCAGAACGATGGGCACACAGGGCGGTGATCTCCCAGTAGAGCGTGTGCCCCTGCGGTAGCCGGGTGAGCACCTCGGCGGTCTGCCCAGTGGTGAGTTCCGCACCCGGGAGGGTGATGTTGAAGTCCTGCGGCGGGCCGGGCAGGACGATGGCCTCGTCCCCGATCCGGTAGGCAGAGTCCGGACGTGCACTGGCCAGCCGGGGAATGGCAGCCCCGGAAAGCAGCATGGTCCGCCAGGTGCGGCGGCACTTCGGGACGGTGACGACGCGGGACATGGTCATGATGGGGATTCCCTTCCTACTGACGATGGCGAGTTCTCGTGGTGTAGTACCCACTCCACTTTCGTGGGCACGTGGAGAACCCTATCCTTAGTTACTTTCGCAAATGCATGCTTTTGGTGTAACCGGGGTCACACACCACCGCCGATATTTACCCCCGAGACCCGGAATTCCCTCCCCCAAGCTGGCCCTCATGCCCCCAGGGTGCCCTCACGCCTCCGGGTCGAGGATCTCCTCGGTCTGCCGGTAGGCCTCCTCGGCACTCCTGCGGCTGACCTCCCACCAGTCGCGGTTGTCCCGGTACCACTGGACCGTGGCAGCCAGCCCCTCGGAGAAGTCGGTGTAGTGCGGCGTCCACCCCAGGGACTCCATCGACGACGGGTCGATCGCATAGCGCAGATCATGCCCCGGACGATCGGTGACGTGCACGAACTCCGAGGAATCCCGGCCGAAGACCGCCAACAGCTCGTGGATGCACTCCAGGTTCGACTTCTCGCCGTCAGCACCGATCAGGTAGGTCTGACCGGAGACACCCTCCTCCAGGATCCGCCAGACCGCGGAGTTGTGGTCGTCAACGTGGATCCAGTCCCGGACGTTCTCCCCGGTGCCGTACAAGCGCGGGGCCTCCCCGTCGAGCAACCCGGTGATCTGACGCGGCAGGAACTTCTCCGGGTGCTGACGCGGGCCGTAATTGTTCGAGCAGTTCGAGATCGTCGCGCTGAGCCCGTGACTGCGCACGAAGCCGCGCACCAGGTGGTCGGCGGACGCCTTCGACGCCGAGTACACCGACGACGGGGTGTACGGGGTGTCCACGGTGAACCGGTCCTCGGCCCCCGGCTCCCCAGAACCACGCAGCGGCAGGTCACCGAAGACCTCGTCGGTGGAGACGTGGTGCAGGTGCACCCCGTGTCGGACGCACGCCTCGGCCAGCACCGCGGTGCCCTCGACGTTGGTGCGCACGAAGCGCAGCGGGTCACGCAGGGCGTTGTCGTTGTGACTCTCCGCGGCGAAGTGGACCACCGCCGCCGTACCGTCGCCGACCGAACCATCACTTTCCCCGGCAGACGTGTCGGCAGCCAGCGCACCAATCAGCTCATCCACCAGCGCAGCATCGCAGATGTCGCCCTCGACGACCTCCACACCGCCGCTACCGGCACCAACGCCACCACTCGCGGCACCACTCGAAGCACCATCGGGGCCGTCCAGCCCCGCGAGGTTCGCCGGGTTCGCCGCATAGGTCATGGCGTCCAACACCGTCACCGCCGTCTCCGGGTACTCCTCCCGGGTGGTGTGCACGAAGTTGGAGCCGATGAAACCGGCCCCACCGGTCACCAGCAGGCGGGTGATCCGGCGGGGCCGGTCGAGAGCGGGACGCATCAGTTCAGTCCGGTCGGTTCAGTCCGGTCGGTTCAGTCCGGTCAGTTCAGCCCGGCGTAGGAGTGCAGGCCGGAAACCACGATATTGATGAAGAAGAGGTTGAATACCATGGTCGCGAAGGCCACGACGTTGATCCACGCCGCCGGTTTGCCACGCATGCCCGGGGTCGCGCGGGCGTGCAGGTAGGCCGCGTACAGCAGCCAGGTGATCAGCGAGACGGTCTCCTTGGGGTCCCAACCCCAGATGCGACCCCAGGCGAAGTGCGCCCAGATGGCGCCGAAGATCACGCCGAGACCGAAGATCGGCAGGGTCCAGATCGCGGTGCGGTAGGCCAGGGCGTCCAACTTGGAGGCGTCCGGCAGCGGCGTGGCGATCGCGCCGAAGAAACCCTTCTCCTTGCCCTTCGGCTGGGAACGGCGGAAGAGGTACATGAGCGAGGCGACACCGGAGACCAGGCCGATCGAACCGCCGATGGAGACGGTGGAGACGTGGATCCAGTACCAGTAGGAGTTCAGCGACGGGACCAGCGGCTGAACATCGGAGTACAACTCGGTGCCGGCGTAGAACATCATCATCATGTTCGGGACCAGAAGCCACGGCCACACCACCCGCATCGACGGACGACGCAGCAACACACATGCCACCAACATCGACACACCCGTGATCACGGTGACGTACTCGAAGAGGTTGCCCCACGGGAAACGCTCGGCGGCGATACCGCGGGTGACCAGGAACAGGAAGTGCACCGCGACACCGAGCCACACGACCATCTGGGCCATGCCACCCCACTGGTCGGTGCGACGGAACTTCTTGCGCAGGGTCTCCACCTGGAAGTTCTTCGGCAGATCCTCCTCGCTCATCGAGCCGGTGGCGATACCGGAGACGTCGTGGCTGCCGTCGTCGGCGGCGTCCTTCTCGTCAATGTCGTCGATGGTGTCGCCGGTGTCCACGGTGTCGGACGCACCAGCTGCCCCGGCACCGGCACCGACGGAGACCTTCGAGGCAGTGTCGGCCTTGGCCTTGGACTCCCCGAGGATGCGGGCCCGTTCACGACGGGCATCGGTCGCCGAGCGCAGCATGCCGTAGTAGACCAGCGAAATCACCAGGGCGACCAGGTAGATTCCTGCAGTTGTCGCATAGGCGACGTCCGAGAAAGTCGCCAGCCCCTCGTTGCCGTTCATCCGTCGTTTCCTCCGTAAATTCGCACAGGCCGATTGCGGCCATACGGAACCCAAGAGTAGTGCCGGTCAGCAAGGTTGACCAAACTACGTGACCTAGAACTCAGCGGTCACCAGGGCGGTCATTTGGTGTCGTCGGTGTCGTTGTCGCCGTCGGCGGCATCGGACGCCGTGTCGGATTCAGGCTCCACCGCGATCTCGCCCGCAGCGATCTCCCGGTTCAGTTCCCGGTCCAACTCGGCCTCCCAGTCGTCCCACTCACCATCGTTCTGCTCGATCTCCCCGTCCAGCTCCTCGTCCTCCAGATGCAGCAGCTCCTCGGCGACGCGGTTGAACTCACGACCCCAACCGGCGGAGTCGGTTCGTGCCAGCCCGGCGATCTGAAGGGTGGTGGTGCCGTCGCCGTTGCCGGAGACGCGGACCCAGAAGCGGCGACGCTTGATCGTCAGTGAACCGACCAGGCTGATCAGCATCAACACCGCGAAGCCCAGCACCCACGTGGTGGTAGGGTCTTGGCTGACCTGGAGGTTCACGAACTCCTCGGCGCCGTCGAAGGTGATCCTGGTGCCATCGGCGAGGGTGATGGACTCACCCACCATCAGGTTGACCCGGTCGAGCTTCTGCAGCGCACCGCTGTGCAGCTGTCGGGAGTCGAGGGCGAAGATGTTCTGCCCGGCACCGGAGTCCAGGCCGGTGTCACCGCGGTAGATGTCGATCGCCACCGCCGGATCCGTCATCGCCGGGAAGGAGGACTGCAGTAGAGCATCGTTCTCACCGGAGAACTCCGCCGTCGGGGCGAACAGGCCCTGGATCGCGATCTGGTTCTGACGACGGTCGTAGAGGTCCGGGTACATGCCGGCCGGTGGGTCCATCTTGATCGCACCGGACGACAGGAAGTAGGTCAGGTCGTCCGGACGGAACTGAATGGTCTCGGTGCGGACCTCGCCGTTGGGCCACTCCACGGTGAACGTCGGGGCGTAACCGTGGCCCTGCAGGTACACCAGGTCGCCATCGACGTTGAGCGGGTGGTTCACGCGCAGTTGGGTGTGGTCCCACTCCTCGACCGGCTTGGTGGCGTCCTGCCCCTTGGCCCAGTCGATGTCGGAGGTGAAGTTCGTGGCCTGGCCGGTGGGTTCGTAGGTGGCCTCGAAGTTCTTCACGTTCACGCAGAACGGGTTCAGGGTGGTTCCGTCGAACGCCGGTCCGTTCCGGAAGCTGTCGAAGTTCGCCACCGCGGTATTACAGAACTGGGAGCTCTGCGACTCCGTGCCGGCGATCACGATGACCTGGCCTTCGTAGTAGACCAGACGTCCGATGAGGATGGTGACCAGCACACCGACCAGGGACAGGTGGAAGACCAGGTTGGACGCCTCGCGCATGTAGCCGCGCTCTGCGGAGTAGGACCACTTCCCGGCCCGGTCCTTGTCGGCTTCGGTCGCCCCGCCGGTCCACTTCTTGAAGCGTGCGGTGACGTCCTTCTGGACCTGGTCCTCCGGCAGGTCCACGGTGCCCTCGACGTAATTCGGCATCCGGGTCAGCCGCTTTGGTGCGGCCGGCGGCAGGGTGCGCAGTGCCTTGTAGTGGTCCCAGCTGCGCGGCAGGATGCAACCGATCAGCGACAGGAACAGCAGGACGTAGATCGCCGAGAACCAGGTCGTGCTGAAGACGTCGAAGAGACCCAGCTGGTCGTAGATCTCGGCGATGCGCCCGTTGTTGGCGAGGTACTCCTCCACGTTCGACTCGCTCAGCGACCGCTGCGGCAGCAGTGCACCCGGGACGGCCGCCAGTGCCAGCAGGAAGAGCAGCACCAGCGCGGTGCGCATCCTGGTCAGCCACTGCCAGGCCCACTTCGGCAGTTTCAGGAGCCAGCGAAGCATGGGGACCTTTCCGTTAGAGTACGAGAGTAGTCAGTCAGTTGTGGATCAGTGGTGGTGGATCAGATCGGCAAGGTCGTGTCGGAGACCAGGCCCTGGCGCAGCCAGTCGATGAACAGTGCCCACTGGCCGGAGACCAGCAGGACACCGACGATGATCATCATGGCACCGCCGATGAGCTGGATGGTGCGCGAGTGCCGCCGCAGCCAGCCCACACCGACCAGGGCCTTCGCCGAACCCAGCGCCACCAGGATGAACGGTAGGCCCAGCCCCAGGCAGTAGGCGATGATGAGGATGACGCCACGGACGGCGGTCATCCCCTCGGTACCGGCGGAGACGGAGATGATGGCCGCCAACGTCGGCCCCAGACACGGCGTCCAACCCAGGGCGAAGACCCCGCCGAGCAGCGGGGCCCCGGCCACGGTGGACCAGCGCTTCGGCGCCATGCGGGTGTCGTTCTGCAGCGGGCGGATGAATCCCATGAACACCACACCCATCAGGATGGTGACCACGCCGCCGACCCGCATCAGGACGTCCTCGTTCAGCTTCAGTGCACTGATCGCACCGAAAACCGTGGTCGTGGCCAGCACGAATACCACGGTGAACCCGGCGACGAAGAGCAGGGCGGCACCACCGGCACGTGCCCTCTTCTTGGTGACCACCGTGCCCTGCTTGGTGTACTCGGTGTCCGCGCCGACCACGCCGGCGAGGTAGGAGACGTAGCCCGGCAGCAGCGGGATCACGCACGGGGAAGCGAAGGACACCAGTCCCGCGATCACGGCGGCAAGCAACGCCAACAGGATCGGGCCCGAGGCTGCGGCGTCGGCGAAGGTGGAACCGATGTCACTCACAGCAGTGGCTCCACAGCGGCCCAGAGATCCTTGTCGTCGACCTCACGGAGGAAGACCTTCGACGGACGGTGCTCCTTGTCCAACACGATCGTGGTGGGGATGACCGAGGCCGGCAGGCCACCGAGGGCCATGGCGCTCATGAACGGCGGATCGTAGATCGAGGGGTAGGTCAGCCCGTTGTCAGTCTTGAAGTCGCGGGCCTTGTCGGCGACCGAGTCGCGGACATTGATGCCCAGCAGTGTGCCGCTGCCGTGCTCGTCCAGCTTCTCCTGGACGCGCTGCAGGTCATCGGCCTCGCTGCGGCACGGGCCACACCACTGACCCCAGGCGTTGAGGACGACGACCTCGCCCTCGAAGTCAGACAGGGAGATGGTGGTGCCCGGTTCCATGAGGGAGTCGCCGGAGATGTCACCGACCGGCTGACGATCATCCTCGTCATAGGAGATCTCGGTCTGCCCACCCGGGGAGACGAACTCGAAGGAACCGCCGGTGGCGACGGCGTCGGTACCGGCGGTGTTGTCCTCGCTGCAGGCGGCCAGCCCCACAGCCAGGGACGCAGCCATAAGCGCCGCGGCCACCGAACGGGTGGTGCGGCCTGCGCGGGAGGCCGGGCGTCGTGAGTCGGACCGTCGTGTCGCTACCTTCACCGGAGTCACCTTTCTCTCTGGTTCCCTCAGAGCGCCTGGGCCGGCTCGGAGTAGAGCACGTCGACCAGGCGGGAGTCGCCGTCACCCTCGAAGACGAGGGAGGTCACCGACGCCAGCTCACAACGACGGCGGGCCGGGTTGTGCCGCAAGGGCAGGCCGGCGGAGTCACGCTGTATGGTCACGATCGGTAGCTGGTGGGTGACGCACACCGCTTCACCACCGAGCGCACCCTGCCGGGCGGTGTCCACGGCACGCCACATGCGGTCGAGGATCGAGCTGTACGGCTCGCCCCAGCTCGGGGTGGCCGGGCTTTTCAGCATCGGCCACCGCTTCGGGTTCCACAGTGCCGAACGCACACCCTTGATGTGCAGTCCCTCCAGGTCATTGCCTGCTTCCAGCAGGTCCTCGTCCACTCCCGGGGTGACGCCGAGGGCGTCAGCAAGCGGGGCGACGGTCTCGCGGGCCCGCTCCAGCGGGGACGAGACGATGTAGGAGATGTCGTGGTCGGCCAGGTCTTGCGCGACCGCAGCGGCCATCTGCCGTCCGCGGACACTGAGGTGCCAGTCGGGAAGGCGGCCGTAAAGGATGCGGTCGGGGTTGTGGACCTCCCCGTGCCGGACGAGGTGGACGATCGTTGTCATGGGTTCACACCCTACCGCCCCTGCTGCTGAGGTCATAAGCGAACGGCATGGTCGGTGAGCTGTGACACACTGACGGTGAACGACATACACTTCGATTAATTCCCGGATGTACCTACTGCTGTTAGGCTAACCACATGACTAACCATTCGTCGGTCCGGGCCTTCCCCCACCGCATCCTCACCCTGCTGGCCCTGCTCGCAGCGTCCTGCCTGATCCTGCTCGGTGTCGCCGCCTGCGGCGACTCCACCGACGACAGTGCCGATGGTGGCGGTGACGGCGGCGACACCATCACCATCAGCCACGCACTCGGCGAGGCCGAGATCACCGGCACGCCCGAACGGGTCGTTGCGCTGGGACAGGGGTCCGCGGAGACCGCCATCGCACTCGGTGTCACCCCGGTCGGCACCGAACGCTATGACTGGGGTGCCGATGAGACCGGCCACCTGCCGTGGATCCGTGAGGCTGTGGAGGAATCCGGCGACGAGCTGCCCGAGCTGATCGCCGGTGGTGAGAAGGTCTCCGCCGAGGAGATCGCCGCACTGGACCCCGACCTCGTGCTCGCCCCCTGGTCCGGGCTCACCCAGGACCAGTACGACCAGATCAGCGAGATCGCCCCGACCATCGCCTACCCCGAGGCCGCGTGGACCATCGAATGGGAGGACCAGGTGAACACCATCGCCGAGGCGTTGCGGCAGGAGGAGCGCGGCCCGGAGTTGATCGAGGAGATCGAGGACCAGTTCGCCACCGTCCGTGACGAGCACCCCGAGTTCGCCGACCATGACTTCGCGTTCATCTACAACCAGGGCCCCGGCGAGAACATGGGGGTGTTCATGCCGGATGAGCAGCGTGCCGCTGTGGTGCGCGCCATGGGGTTCCCGGTCGCCCCGGTCGTCGAGGAACTCCGCGAGTTCGAGGTCGCGGGCACCGACTCCGCACAGATCAGTCTGGAGGAGGCGACCCGTTTCAACGACGTGGACCTGATCTTCACCTTCTACTCCGACGACAGCAACCGCGAGGAGATGCACGCGCACCCGGTGTACGGCTCGATCAGCGCCATCGAACGTGGGGCCGAGGTCGCGCCGACCGACCAGTCGCTGGTCACCGGCTCGTCGATGATCAACCCGCTGACCGTGCCCTGGTTGCGGGAGCACTACCTCTCGCTGATCGAGGACGCGCTGGAGAACACCGGGGGCGCGGGGGATGCTACGGACACTGCGGACACCGAGTAAAGCACCAAGGCAACACTCTTACTCCCGCTCCCTGTTCGTCTGAGGGGGTCAAAACCACCCGGGAGCGGGAGTGCAAGTGCGACGGCCGAGCGCGCGGGGCAGGTCAGGGGCGCGCGGCGGCGGCAGCCTTCGCGGCCGGCACCAGGGCGGTCTCGATCTGCTCGAAGTCGGCGTCGGTCAGCGCAGTGGAGACGAACCAGGTCTCGAAGACACTCGGCGGTGCGAAGACCCCGTTGTCCAGCAGTGCGTGGAAGAACGGCGCGTAGCGGGAGGTGTCCGCGGTCTCCATGTCGTCGAAGTTGCGGCCCTGGCCCTCTGCGAACCGGATCGACAGCATCGTCGTCGCCCGCTGCATGTGGTGGACCACGCCCTCACGGGTCAGCGCCTCACTGATCAGTGAGCTCAGCCGGTCGGCATTGGCCTGCAGGGTGGCGTAGGTCGACTCGTCCGCCAACTGCAGTGACGCCAGGCCCGAGGCGGTGGCCACCGGGTTACCCGACAGGGTTCCGGCCTGGTAGACGGGGCCGGACGGGGCGAGCATGTCCATGATCTCGGCACGTCCGCCGAACGCCGCGGCCGGCATGCCACCGGAGACGACCTTGCCGAAGGTGGTGAGGTCACCGGCGACACCGTCCACCCCGAACCAGCCGGAGCGCGAGGTGCGGAAGCCTGTCATGACCTCGTCGAGGATCAGCAGGGCGCCGTCGGCATGGGCGATCTTCTTGAGTGCGGCGTTGAAGCCCTCGTCCGGGTGGACCGTACCCATGTTGCCGGCGCTGGCCTCGGCGATGACCGCGGCGATCTCCCCGGGGTTGTCGGCGAAGGCCTGACGGACGGCATCCAGGTCGTTGTAGTCCACCACGATGGTCTCGGATGCCGCGGAGGCGGTGATACCCGGCGAATCGGGCAGTCCCAGCGTCGCCACACCGGAACCGGCGGCGACCAGCAGGGAGTCGACGTGACCGTGGTAGCAGCCGTTGAACTTCAGGATCTTGTCGCGGCCGGTGTAGCCGCGGGCCAGTCGCACCGCGGACATGGTCGCCTCGGTGCCGGAGTTGACCAGGCGGACCTTCTCCACGCTGGTGCGGTCGATGATCTCCTGGGCCAGGCGGGTCTCGGCCAGCGTCGATGCACCGAAGGACAGGCCCTTGGACGCCGCCTCCTGCACCGCGGCGACGACCTCCGGGTGGGCGTTGCCGTGCAGCATCGGCCCCCAGGAGCAGACCAGGTCGACGTAGTCGTTGCCGTCAATGTCAGTGAGTCGCGACCCGGCGGCGGAGGCGATGAACGGGGCCACCCCGCCGACGGAGCCGAAGGCGCGGACCGGGGAGTTCACCCCGCCGGGCGTGACCTGTACGGCCGAGCCCATCGCTGCCTCGCTGTTGACCAGGTTACTCATCTACTGCTCTCCCGTTCACGTGCGCTTGTGTGTACTGACCCCAGCATAACGGGGTCGTCCGACCATGCCCCCGGTCGCGGTGTAGTCGCGGTGGCCGATACGTGCCGAACGCCACTCGACCAGCAGTGACGACCCGAGCATCAGGGCCGTACCGAGTAGCGGGTTGAGCACGCCGGTCACCGCGAGCACCAAGGCCGCGATGTTGTAGCCCCAGGCGAAGAGCAGGTTGCCGTTGACCGTGGAACGCACGTGGCGGGCCAGGTTGAGTGCCTCGGGAATCGCGGAGATGTCCTCGCGGACCAGCACGATATCGGTGTCCCCGGCACCGGCACCGCCGGCGCGTCCCACCGACGGCGGGTCCAGGTGGTCGGCCGCACCCATGAGGATGCCGATATCGGCGACGGCGAGGCAGTCCGCCACGTCCCGGTCCCCCACCATCGCCACCGTCGCCCCGCGGGAGTGCACCCGACGCACCGTCGCCGCCTTACGGTTCGGGGCGATGCCGGCCAGCACCGAGGAGATGCCGACCGAATCAGCCATCCGCCGGGCGACCCGGTAGGTGTCGCGGGAAATCATGAACGTCTCCACCCCGGCGGTTTCCAGGGCATCGACGGCACTCGACGCATCCGGTGCGACCGTGTCGGCCAGGGTGATGACACCGCGGGCCTGCCCCTTCCAACTGACCACCACTGGAGTCCCGCCGCTGAGCGCGGCATTGACCAACATCGGGTTCGTAAGTTCCGAGAGATCCCGGGGTCGCCACAGACTCGCCAGTACCTGGCGGGCCGGTGTGCCGTCCGGCCCTGGCAGATCGATCGTCGCCGAGAACACGCCGCGCTCATCGACCTCCACCTGCCCGGCCTCCAGCCAGTGCGGCACCTCCGCCCCGCCGGCGCCGCTGTCACGGGACTCGCGGTCGGCACGGACGATCGCCCGGGCCACCCGGTGGGTGCTCTCCAGGCTCAGCGCACCGGCCACTCGCAGCACCAGCTCCGGGTTCTCGCCGGACGCCGCGGTGACCCCGATGACCGACATCGGGCCGGTACTGAGTGTTCCTGAGCGATTGAAGATGATCGCGTCGATCGCGGCGAGCTGGTGAATGGTATCGGCATTGCGTAGCAGTGTGCCGCCGGCGGCCGCGCGGGCCAGGCCGATGCGCAACGACAGGGTGGTGGACACCGCCAACGCCACCGGGGCCACCGCCACCAGCACGGTCAGCGCAGTCGCCACAGCCGCGTCCGCACTGTCGCGCACGGCGAACCAGCCCAACCCGGCGACAACGGCGATGACCACACCCCACGGCACCAGCAGGCTGGCGGTGCGGGTCGCCAGCTGGTCGAGGCGGTTCTCGTCCTGTTCCGCCGCGGCGATCCACCGGCGCACCGCGGCGATCCGGGTGCGTGATCCGGTGCGGCTGACCCGCACCTTCAAGGGTTCGGACGTCGCGTCGCCGAGGTGGCGGGCACCGGCGAAGACCTGCGATCCGACGGTGACGGCCCCCTGAACCTGCCCGCCATCCTGACGGTCGGTCGGTGCGCCACCGAAGGGGCCGTTGTCCAGCTCGGCCCGCCCGCCGATGACCTCGCCGTCGGCGGGAATGGATTCCCCACCGTGGACCAGGACGTCGTCGCCGACACGGATCTGCGACGGGGTGATCGTGAACTTCGCCGGACGCCCCTTCCGGTCGCGCCGCACCACCGTCACCGTGTCGTCACCCGATGCTCCCGTAGTTCCAGGCACGCCGGACGCTCCGGACGCCCCGGGTGGCAGGACGATGTTCAGCGCCAACATGGAGCGCAACCGGGAACGCCTCGACGCCAGGCGTCCGAACAACAGCAGCACGGTGCAGCCGCAGGCGACGTCGAGGAACAGTGCCTCTGCGTCGTATCCCCAGGCGGTGAGGACGCTGCCCGCCCGCCAGCCCGGGTCCCGGGCAGGCCCCGTGAACAGCACGAACGCCGAGTAGAGGTAGGCCAGGATGATGGCTGTCGACGACGCGGCGTCCAGGGCGGGTAGACCGCGACGCAGCCCGGCGATCATCGCCCGGTGGAACGGCCAGGCGCACCACGTCACCACCGGCAACGCGAGTGCCAGGCAGACCCACTGCCAGTAGTCGAACTGCCACGGGGTGATGATCTGCAGCAGGACCACCGGGAGTCCCAGGACGGCGGCGACCAGCAGCCGGGCACCGGTGATCAGCTCCCGGGCGGTGTGCAGCACCTCGGTGGTCTCCTGCCCGCCGGACAGCCAGGCGCCCCGCGTGCCGGTGGTGCCGGCGCCGGTGGAATGTGCCCTGCCGGGCGGGTGTCCTGTGCCGCTGCCGCCACCGTGACCGGTGGTCTCCCGTGACTGGCGTTGCCGCTCCTCGCGACGTCGCCGGTTCTCCGAGATATGCCTTCTCCCCGGGGCGGTGAGACGTTCGGAACGGCGGCGCAGCGAGGCCGCGGTCAGCCAGGACTCGGCCCCGTACTCGTGGAACACCCCACGCAGAATGTCGGGGTCCAGCGACTCCGGTGCCGTCACCCACGCCATCGCCGTGGAGTACACCACCCGCGCCTGCACCCCGGGCAGGGTGTTCAACGCGGACTCGATCTCCCCGGCGCGGACCGCGGAGGTCAGGCCGTCGAGGTGGAAGGTGAAGGACGTCAACTGTGCCCCGGCGCGGCGGGTGGTGCGGACGGTGGGGTGCAGGACGTCCGCAGTGTCTCCAGAGTCCGCAGTGTCTTCTATGTCCAGGCCCGCAGCATGGGCAGCAGCCCGGGCCGCCGTGATCGCGCGGGTGACGGCATCAGAGGTGTCGGAGCTGGTGTCGGCCATGTTTCAGCGTTCCAGCTCACCCGGACTGCCGCCGAAGAAGGTACGCACCGTCGGCCGGTACATCGCCAACGCGGCCAAGGCCATCACCAGGGCGATCAGCGCATGTTCCAGGCCACCGATGCCCATCACCCACGCCAGCACGGTGAACACCATGGTGATCGAGATGACCACCATCAACCAGCGGCGGCGTTTCCCGTCCCCCTTCAACAACGCCGGGAGCAGCAGGGCGATCAGCAGCGCACCGGCGATCTGCACGGTACCGACCCACTTCATGTTGGTGGAGACGGTGTTGATGTGCGCCATCTGTTCGGCGTCATCGACGACCGGACGCTCGATGATCCACATCATCACGCCGCTGTAGAGCAGCCCGATCGAGGAGATCAGCAGCAGGACGAATGCCGTCTTCGCCGTGCCGGGGATCCCGTCGCCCGGCTGCCAGTAGTCGATTCGACGGTTCGGGTCATTCGGGTCCGAGTTGTGGGAGACCGGGAACATGGTGGGCATGGTCAGCGATCCTTCTTCCGGCGTTCCTTCTCGGCCTTCTTCTCCGCGCGCTCCTTGTCGAGCTCCTCATTGCGCTTGGCCACCTTCTCGGCGTATGCCTCGATCTCGGCCTTGTCCGGCAGACCGAACCAGTCGGCGTTGTCCGGCCGGGTCACCAGCCACAGCCCCACCACGGCGATGACACCGGAGACAATGGTGCCGGCACCGATCAGCAGCACCATCGGGGTACTGCCGGTGTCCGGCGGCGAGGTGAAGACCTGCAGCAGCGCCATCAGGGCCAGGTAGATCGAACCGACGGTGAGGAAGGTACGCGAGCGGATCCCGCCGCGGGCCACCCGCGAGGTGAGGTAGGTACACACCGCCACCGCGATGAGGTTGACCAGCAGGCTGGTGATGATCGTGCCGTTGACCAGCGTCTGTTCGGTGACCCCGTCGGGCAACGAGAGAGTGTCCATCTGGGTGCGGACCTGGGCCATGACCGAGCGGGAGTCCTGCAGGGACATCACCATCTGCAGCACAGCGGTCAGGGTCTGGACCGCGGCGACGATGTACCAGGCGCGGACACCGTCGCGGACGTTCTCGGGGGCGTCCTTCGCCGACCGTGCCAGGCCGTCAGGACGTCCCACCTTCGGCGGTGTCGGGAAACCGTCGGACGGCCGGTTCTCGCGGCGTCCTACCTCCCAACGGTTGCCGCGCCGGTCGGCGCGGCGGCGTCCACCGGCGCGACGGCCCTGCGAGCCCTCGGGGTCCTGGGGGGTCTGCTGGTCCTGCGGGGTCTGCTGCGTCATGTGTGCTGTCTTTTCTGCGTCATATCCCGACCAAGCTTAGCCGCGTGGCACTCACCCACGCAGCAGGCGGGCAGCCTCGGTGGCCCAGTAGGTCAGGATGACGTCCGCCCCGGCCCGTCGAATACCGGTCAGCGAGTCCAGGATCGCCGGCTCCCGGTCGATCCAGCCCTTCTCGGCGGCGGCGGAGATCATCGAGTACTCCCCCGACACCTGGTAGGCGGCGACAGGCACCGAGGAGAAGTCGGCCACCTGGCGCAGGACGTCCAGGTACGGCATCGCCGGCTTCACCATGACCATGTCCGCGCCCTCCTCGATGTCGAGCTCCACCTCGAGCAGGGACTCGCGGGCGTTGCGCGGATCCTGCTGATAGGTCTTGCGGTCGCCCTTGAGCGTGGAGCCGACGGCCTCACGGAAGGGTCCGTAGAACGCACCGGCGTACTTCGAGGAGTAGGCCAGGATGGCGACGTCCTGGAAGCCGGCGGCGTCGAGGGCCTCGCGGATCACCCGGATCTGACCGTCCATCATCCCCGAGGGGCTGACCACGTGCGCCCCGGCCTCTGCCTGGGCGACCGCCATCGCCGCGTAGAGCGGCAGGGTGGCATCGTTGTCGACGATCGTCTGACCGTAGCGGTCCTCGGTGAGCACACCGCAGTGGCCGTGGTCGGTGAACTCGTCGAGGCAGGTGTCGGCCATGACGATGAGGTCGTCGCCGAACTCCCGGCGCAGTGCGGCGACACCCTTGTTGAGGATGCCGTCGGACGCCCAGGCCTGCGACCCGGTGGCGTCCTTGGTCTCGTCGGTGGGCACACCGAACAGGTCGACGGAACCGACCCCGGCGTTCAGCGCCTCTTCAGCTGCCTTGAGCAGGGAGGTTTCGGTGTGCTGCTGCACTCCCGGCATCGAGGAGATGTCGTTGGGGGCGTCGATGCCCTCACGGATGAACATCGGCAGGACGAACTGGGCGGGGTCCAGGTGGGTCTCCGCCACGAAGTTGCGCATGGTCTGGGTGGTGCGCAGCCGGCGGGGACGGCGGTACGGGGCGGTGGTGTCAGTGCTGATGCTGGTACTGGCGGCGTTGTCGGCGGCGTTCATGGCCCCGATGGTACGCCGCTGCCGCGTCCTGTCGTACTGCCCCGCCAGGCCGGTCAGCCCGACCCCGGAGCACGAAGGTCGTAATCCATCACACCTCCGCCGTTTTCTCGGAGGAGGTAAAAACTCCCTGACCTGCAGGTCTCACGATGTGGAAATCGCGTGAGGTGTGATAAATCGCGGCAGATCGTGGGAGGACGAGGCCGGGCGCCTACTGCTCGGGGTTGACCCGGCGCCGGCGGCGACGCTTGCGCGGCGGCGGCAACTGACCGGCTGCGCGCAGCTCGGCGACGTGGTTCGCCAGGGCGTCCACCAGCTCCGGGACGCCGGCAACCTCGGGCATCACGTCGACCCGCAGGCCGTGCTCCCGGGCGGTCTGGGCGGCCATCGGCCCGATACAGGCGATGATCGTGCGGGTGTGCGGCTTACCGGCGATGCCGACCAGGTTCTTCACCGTCGACGAGGAGGTGAAGCACACCGCGTCGAAGCCACCGGACTTGATCATGTCGCGGATCTCCTGGCTGGGCGGGGCGGCACGCACCGTGCGGTAGGCCACCACGTCCTCCACCGACCAACCGAGGTCGATGAGTCCCTCGACCAGGGTTTCGGTGGCGATGTCGGCGCGCGGCAGCAGCACCCGGTCCACCGGGTCCAGGTCAGCGTCGTACGGCGGGAAGACGTCCACCAGGCCAGAGGCGTTGCGGGCGTTCGCCGCCGGCAGCAGCTCCGGGGTGATACCCAGGTCGCGGACGGCCTGCGCGGTCTTCTCACCGACCGCGGCAACACGCACACCTGCCAGGGCGCGGGCGTCCAGACCGAACTCGGCGAGCTTCTCCCACGTCGCCTTCACCGCGTTGACCGAGGTGAACACGATCCAGTGGTAGCGCCCGTCGACCAGGCCCTTGACGGCGCGTTCCATCTGCGCGGGACTACGCGGCGGCTCGACCGAGATCGTGGGAACCTCGATCGGGATCGCACCGTGGGTGGCCAGCCGACCACTCATCGGGCCGGCCTGCGCCTTTGCCCGCGGCACCAGCACATTCCAGCCGTACAGCGCACGGTTCTCCCACCAGGAGTACTTGCTGCGGCTGCTGGCCTGCGTGCCTATGGTGACCACGAGCTGCTCGGGGATCTCGCCCTCCTTGGCCAACGGCCCGGAGGCGGCGACCACGGACTTCAGCGTGTCGAGGGTGACGTCGTAGGAGCGCTGGCGGCGGGTCGTGGCGTGCGTGGTAACGGTGACCGGGGTGGTCCCGGCGACGTTGCGGCGCTTGAGCTCACCGGTGATCACCACCAGGTCGCTCGGCGCGGCGGTGAGGATCAGCGGCTTCGGGGCGGCGGCGATGCCGTCCCAGTCGACCTCGGTGGTCTCGCCGGTGGCGGCGTCGGCGGTCAGGTCGACGGCGGTGTAGCCCTCACCGGTGGCGATACCGGTGTAGGCGGGCAGGGCAGAGGCCCCGGTCATGCCCGGGACGACCTCGAACTCCACACCCAGGGCGGCGACTTCCTGCAGCTCCATGAGCACGGCCGGGTTCGACACCGGGTTACCTGCCACCAGTCGCACCACATTGTGGCCGTGGCGGACCTTCTCGACCATGTCGTGGGCGAGCTGGTCGGCGGGCATGGCACAGCCGATGTCGGCGGGGGCTTCCCCGGCCGCGTAGGCCTCCGCGTCGGCGACGGCGCGGGCCTCGGCGGCGGCGATGTCGGACGCTGCCTCGGCGGTGTACGGTGCGGCGAGCACGATGTCGGCGGCGGTGACCGGTTCCGGACGCCGCGGTCGACGGCGGGCACCAGCGGCCTTCGCGGCCGCAAGGTCAGCCTCCCACTCCTGCTCGGCGGCGGCACGCTTGTCCTCGGGCACCGGCAGTGCTTCGGCGATGATGGCGCGCACCTGAGTGGTCACGGCCGGGTCGACCCACGCAGCGGCGGTGTTGGCCAGGATCTCGCGGGCACGGACGGTCAGCAGTTCTGCGCTTCCAGGTCCAGCGCCAACGAACAGGACGCGTCCCCGGCCGGTCAGCGAACCGGTGGAAGAACCGGTCTGGGGAATTCCGGCAGTGGTCATGGAGTGCTTTCTAGGGTAGTTCAGGCAGTAAACGGCGGATTGTCGCCGTGGTCACCGGGGGCGGTGGCAGGAGGCGGAGCGGGTCAACCCTGGTGAACCAGGTGACACGACCGACACAGGAGACACAGTCAACACAGACAACACAGTCAACGGGTGCCGACGATGTCGGTGATGATCCCCGCGGCGCCGCCGTCGACGAGTTGGCGTCCTACGTCACGGCCGAGTTTCTCGGCTCTGGCGCGTATGGTCGGCCACTCCCCGTCGGCATGTGGATCGGGGGCACCGAGGTTGATGGAGGCCTCACGCACCAGTTGATGCTCCCCGTCCATCCCGAAGACGCCGCCCTGCAGGGTCAGCTGTCCAGCCGTGAACTCGGAGTAGGCGCCCACCGGTGCGGTGCAGCCTGCCTGGAGTTCAGCCAGTACGGCCCGCTCAGCCACGGCACGGGCATGTGAGGCCGGGTCGTCGAGGGTGAGGACGGCGGCGAGGGCATCGGCGTCGTCGGCGCGGACCTCCACGCAGAGCGCCCCCTGGGCCGGGGCGGGCATCATGTCGGCCACGGCGATGATCTCGGAGGCGCGGTCGATCTGACCGACGCGTTGCAGGCCGGCGTGGGCGAGCACGACGGCGGCGAGGTCCTCCTCGCCACCGCGGACGCGTCCCATGCGGGTGTCGATGTTGCCGCGGATCGGCAGGATCTCCAGGTCAGGACGCAGCGCGCGCAGCTGGGACACCCGCCGGGGCGCCCCGGTGCCGACCTTCGCACCCTTCGGCAGCTCACGCAGCGAGGCGTCGTCGAGGCTGACCAGGATGTCGCGCGGGTCGACGCGCCGCGGGACCACCTGGACGAATCGCTCGTCCGGCGCGGTCGGCAGGTCCTTGAAGGAATGCACGGCGACATCGCACTCACCGTCGGCCAGTGCATTGCGCAGGGTCTCGGTGAATACGCCGACACCGATGCGATTCACCGGGGTCTGCGCCTTCTGCGAGGCATCGCCGGGGGTGTGGACGAAGTGCAGCTCGGCACCGTCGATGTTCTCGGTGGCGGTCTGGGCACAGAGGTCGTCACGGACAGTGCCGGCCTGGGTGCGCGCAAGCGTGCTTGCCCTGGTTCCGACCAGGAGGGTACGGGTCACGAGGCCTCCCCGTCGTGGGTGGTGGACTTTCGGACCGCGGTCACGTCGGCGGCGGTCAGATCACTGGTCTCGCTACCGGGGTTACCGGGCTGAGCTTTCATGCCGCCGAGACGGGCCTTGCCGGCGTCGCCGGGTTCGATGGACTCGGAGACCATCGCCGACGTGCTGGAAGGGAGGTTGAACAGGGTGGCCAGCGCTTCGGCGTAGTTGACTGCACCGTCCTGCGTGGTGAGCTTCTTCACCTGCACCGTGGGGGTGTGCAGCAGCTTGTCGACCACCCGACGTATGGTGCGGGCGACCTCGGCCCGGTCCCCGTCGGCGATGCCGGGGGTGCGTCGCAGCAGCTGGGCGAGTTCATCGTCGACGACATCGGCGGCGCGCTGACGCAGCGCCTTGACCGTGGGCACGACCGACTGGATCCGGACCTGCTCCAGGTACTCGGCGAGCTCGGCGGCGATGATCTCGCGCGCCTCGGATTCATTCCGGGCACCGGCACCGGCCAGTGTGGTGAACTCCTCGATGTTCAGCAGGTGGACGTCCTCGGAGACCGCTGCGACGGCATCGTCGATGTCGCGCGGCATGGACAGGTCGACCAGCACCATCGGGCGCGGGTTTTCTGCCTGGGTCCCGGCGACGTCCTCGGGGCCGAGCACGGTGCCGACGGCACCGGTGGCGGAGACCACCACGTCGACACCCGTCAGGGCACCGCGCAGGCCCTCCAGTGACGTGGCACCGGCGGACACACCTGCCTCCCGGGCGTGGGCGGCGAGGTTCTCGGCGCGCGAGAGCGTCCGGTTGACCACGGTGACGTGGTCGACGCCGGACTTGCCGAGGTAGGTCGACGCGAGCGAAGCCATCGCACCGGCGCCGACGACGACGGCGGAGCGTCCCCGCATGTCGGACGCTCCGAGCTCGGCCAGAGCGTGGTCCAGGGCGAAGCTGACCATCGAGGAGCCGGCCTCGTCCACATCGGTCTCGGTGTGGACCCGCTTGCCGGCGCGCAGGGCACGCTGGGTCAGGTCGTGCAGGGTCGCGCCGACCGTGCCATTGTCCGAGGCCGAGGTGTAGGCGTTGCGCAGCTGGCCGATCACCTGCTGTTCGCCGACGACCATGGAGTCCAGGCCGGCGGCCACGGTGAGCATGTGCTCGGCGGCGGCGTCAGCGTAACGGACGTAGAGGTAGGGCTCCAGGTCGCTGGCGGGCATGCCGGCGTGCGCGGCGATGGTCTCGACCACGTGGTCCAACGCGGGGTGGAACGCGGTGGTCGCCGCGTAGAACTCCATGCGGTTGCAGGTCGAGAGGATGAGTGCTTCGGTGACACACTCCCCGCCAAGGAGGTCACGTTCGAGTACGTTGAGCTCCGCCGGTGAAACGGATGCCTTCTCCAACACCGGCACCGGGGCGGAGCGGAATGAGAGGCCAACCAGCAGCACTGCCGCCGGTCCGGTGATCCCCAGTCCTGCCATGGACTCACTGCCTCCTGAGTTGCCGATCGAGTCGTCGATCTCGTGTTCGTCACATCCCGCGAGCGTCAGGCATCACGGGTTTCCGAGTATCTACGGTATCCCTTGAGACCCCCCAATATCAAAAGCGCTCTACCCGGGTTGCTATGGGGTCGCCGCAGTGATCGCCTCGACAAGCTCCTCGTCGTCGACCTCCCAGCAGGCGATCTCCTCGTCGTCGACGAGGACGACCGGCACCCGGTCACCGAATTCAACGGCGAGACTGCGCTCCGAATCCACGTCGACGATCTGCAGGTCAGCGTGATGTTCCCGGCAGATAGGGGCGATCTGTTCCCGCACCCGGGCGCAGGATCCGCAGGTGCTGCGCACCATGAGGGTGACGGTCGGGGTAGCGGAAGACTGCATGGCGACCAGTGTAGTCGGCGTCCCGACACAAAAACGTGGCCCCCGGCCATCAAGGACCGGGGACCACGCTGCAGAGCCACACACTGGTGGGGTGTGGCTGCGGTTTACTTGCCGAGCTTCCGTCGCTGAACGCGGGTACGGCGCAGCATCTTACGGTGCTTCTTCTTCGACATGCGCTTGCGGCGCTTCTTGATGACAGAACCCATGGGTCCTCCCTCGTGGTTTGTTCTTCGGTTACGGATCGCCTCTGGTGGTCGGTTCCCGCCGAACGCGTGAGCATCCTGCAACGGCGACTGAGACCACGGGGGATCTCAGCGATCGGGACCGAACCGACACGAATGGCTGACAGTCTATCGTCACCCCCTCCCCTGCAGCAAAAGACCCCTCCCCTTGGCATCAGCGGCAGTACTGCCACCATCACCAAGGGGAGGGGTCGAACGCATCCGCCGGACGAACCGACGGGGACGGGACGCTAGCCGGTCTGGCCCGCCTCGTAGATCGAGGCGCCCAGGTAGTCCTCAACCGCCTGCTCGTGCACGCGGAAAGAGCGTCCCACGCGGACGGCCGGAAGCTCACCGGAGTGAACCAGTCGGTACACGGTCATCTTGGACACCCGCATAAGCTCGGCGACCTCAGCGACCGTGAGAAACGTTCCACTGTCATTGCTTGCCATAATTTCCATCCTTTACGACGCACGCACGCGCTGCAGGCTTCCCCTCCTGCAGTACTCGAAACGCCGAGCGCTGACCCCAATACTAACGTTATTCCTGTGAATAATGCGACAGGAACAACATAATTGAACTACTGACACGGTTGTGACTAGCGAGACCCCACCAATCACACCTGCACCAAATGCCCCCATACAGGGGTGGAGGTGGGGGGTGGCTGGTGGGGCCTGGTGTCGAATCAGATGACGAGAAGGATACCCCGCCGGGTGTCGTTTCAGGAGTCTGCTGAACGCCCTGCCGGACGGGCCTCAGCGACTCAGGAGTCCGAGGGGCGGCCGAGCTCCTGCGACTTGTCCGCACACGCCTGCATGGCGCGGAAGAAGGCCGCACGGATCCCGTTCTCCTCCAGGGTGCGGGTCGCCGCAGCGGTGGTTCCACCGGGGCTGGTCACGTTGGCACGCAGCTGGACCGGGTCGAGGTCCCCCTGGGCCATCATCGTCGCCGCACCCTCGATAGTGGCGACAGCGAGTTGCTGGGCGACATCGCGGGTCAGTCCCAGCTGCACGCCGGCATCGGTCATCGCCTCGCCGACGAGGAACAGATAGGCCGGGCCGGAGCCGGAGACAGCGGTCACCGCGTCAATGTCCTTCTCTGCCACGGCCACGGCCGAACCGACGGTGGCGAACAGTTCACGGACGGCCTCGACCTGCTCGGCGGAGGCGAAACGTCCACCGGCGATGGCACTCATGCCCTTGCCGACGAGCATCGGGGTGTTCGGCATCACGCGAACCACGGCAACACCGGCGGCCAGCGAGGACTCCATGCTCGCCAGGCTGACGCCGGCGGCAACCGAGACCACGATGGTGTCGGTGTCGTTGTTGTCGATGGTCGAGGAGATCTCGTCGAGGACCGGGCCGACGATGTAGGGCTTCACGGCGATGACGACGATGTCCGCGTCGGAGGTGGCCTCGGCGGCGTTGTCGGCCGGGATGACACCGTAACGCTCACGCAGGACGTCCACGCGCTCGGTACTGGGGTCGAAGACGACGATATCGGGCTTGTCCCCCTGCTCCCCGTTGCCGACGAGCCCTGACATCAGGGCCTCGCCGATGTTTCCTCCACCAATGAATGCGATTCTAGTCATGTACCCCAGCGTGCCAGGCTGGGGTGACGAACGCCAGTGAGGGGTCGGTCAGATCGACAAGATCAGCCGTGGCCCGAGCGTGAGTGCAAGGCCCACGATCAGGGAAAGAACCAGGATAAGGGTGTCACGGTGCCGCAACAGTGCGTGCACCAGACCCACACAGATCAGGGTGACGATCACGGCCATGGCCAGGACCAGCCCGGCGGCGAGCTTGTCCCACAGCAGGGTGAATCCGAAGAAGATGATGACACCGATGACGACGGCGATGGCAGCCTGACCGATCATCGCCGGCCACGAGACGGCGTCATCCTCGTACTCGATGATCTCGTCGGGGTCCTCAGAGTCAACGGAGTCAGTGTACTCAGCGTCCGCGTCGAACTCAGCGTCCGCGTCCGCCATTCCGGCCTCGGCGGTGCCGTAGGCGTCCGTGTCGTGCCCGAAGTCCACGGAATCCACCGTGTCCGCAGTGTCCACAGTGTCCACAGCGTCCGCAGTGTTCACGGCGGAGCCAGAGAACTCCTCGAACTCCTCCTCCGCGTCAGCGGACTCAGTCTGGATGCCAGCGGCACCGGCGCCGATCCCAGCAGCCGTAGCGCCAGCAGCGGTGGCACCAACGGTCGGGAAGACGTTGGTGGCGTCGGCATCGGCGTTGCCGGCCTCGACCTCACCCGCAGCGTCCGGCTCTGCAGACCCAGTGTCCACCGTGTCCGCAGTGTCCTCGGCGGCGACCGATGCAGCCGCATCACCGTACACGTCAGCGTCACCGTACGTGTCGGCATCGCCGGCGACCGGGATGATGGTCGTGGCGTCGGTGTCGTGACTGAACAGCCCGGGGTACCCGGACGCGGCCGGGGTCCCAGCCCCAGTATCGGCACCGTTGTCGGCAGCGGCCTCTGCGGCAACTTCGACGTCCGGCTCCTCGACCGGCTCGGCCACCGCATCCTGCACGGTCGGCTCAGCCGCCTCAACCTGCTCCGTCGCAGCGTCCTGACTCTCATGAGCCCCGACGTGTTCCAGATCCTCATCGCGGACCACCGGGATGGATCCGGTCAGCTCAGAGACAGAAACTCCACCCTCCTCGAGGGTGCGACGTCGCCGCGGACGCCCCGAGCCGGAGCGTCCGCCCTCCTTCGCATTGCGGGCCATCAGCTCCGCAACAGTCAGTTTCTCACTCATCAATCGTTCCCATCATCGGTAACCGCCAGCCGGCGGATCACTCTCGCGTCAATCCGTCGACCCACGACAGCCACCATCTCATTTTCCGGTGGCCCTGTCTCCTACCTCAATTATCAGTCGACAGTTTACAGCTATCACAGTTCCTGCCCACATCGTCGCTCTCCGGACCGGAAAACCCGACTACACCAAGTGAAACACAGTGTAGGTCAGTGGAAGTCCAAGTCGATCTCGGGGTTCAACGTAGCGTCCTCCGCATCGGCACGACGCAGAATCACCCCCTCACGCAGTGCCCAGGGGCACAACTCCAACTGCTCGATGCCCAGATGACGCATCGTCGCCTCGGCAACCAGTGCACCAGCGACAATCTGGTGGGACCGGTCAGCCGACACACCCTCCAGCTCAGCGCGGTCCGCCGCGGTCATCCGGGAGATGAACGCCGACAACTGCCGCACACCCGGCTGGGTCAGCACACGCCGCACCCGGGGGCCCGCCGACGACGGTGCCGCACCAGTCAACCGGGCCAGCATCCGGAAGGTCTTCGACGTACCCACCGCCAGGTCCACCGGGCCAGCCTCACGAAGCTGCTTGATCGGCTCCTCCAGCGTGGCGTCGATATGCGCCGCCAGCGCCTTGACCTCCTTCTTCTTCGGCGGATCAGTGTTGAACCACTCGTGGGTCAGCCGGCCGGCACCCAGATCGACCGACAAGGCGATGTCCGGCATCTCGTTGACGCCGATCGACATCTCCAGCGATCCACCACCGATGTCCAGGTCACAGATCCGACCCGCCGACCAGCCGAACCAGCGGCGCACCGCCAGGAACGTCAGCTGTGCCTCGGCGGGGCCGGAAAGGATGCGCAGCCGCACACCTGTGCTGGCCTCCACCGAATCCAGCACCTCGTCCGAGTTCGTCGCCGACCGCAACGCCGACGTGGCGAACGGCAGCATCTCGTCGCAGTGGAACTGCTCGGCCATCTCGGCAGCCAGCCCCACGCCCTTGGTGAGTTTCTTGACCCCCTTCGGCGTGATCGCACCGTCGCCGTCGAGGTACTCGACGAGACGCATGGGCGTCTTCCAGTTGCTCATCGGGGTCGGCGGACCGCCCGGAGCCATGTCCACCACCACAAGGTGGACCGTATTGCTTCCCACATCCAAGACACCTAGTCGCACGAGGTCCACCCTATCCGGTCTACGGTGGTCCACGTGACACATTCCCTCTTGCACGGCACCGGCGAGGACGCCGACGGTTCCTGGATCCCCAGCGGATACCCGGACGGCACCCCCGCCGACCTCGCCGTGCGCGACGGCCGGGAGACCCCGGCCGACCATCCCCGGGAGTTCCTCGAGTTCATCGACCCCGACGACTCCGAGCACCTGGTCTCGGTCGACCTGACCTGGCTGTTGTCGACCTACCGGTGCCGTTTCGGGACGGACGCCTGCCACGGCATCGACCCGGAGAACCCGGATGTCGGATGCTGCGTGCACGGGGCGTTCCTCACCGACGAGGACGACCGCGGGGCACTCGCCGAGATCGTCCCGCACCTCACCGACGAGGACTGGCAACTGCGTCCGATGGTTCTCGGGGAATCGCGGGATACTAGTGCTGTCGGCAGTAGTGACGACAGCAGTGCGGACGACGGCAGTACGGACGGTGGCGAGATCGAGCCGTGGCTGGTGTGGGACGAACTCGACGTCGAGGACGGGGCCGGTGGAGAGGACGGTGGGACCGAACCCGCCCTGAAGACCCGGGTCCACGACGGGGCCTGTGTCTTCGCCAACCGGGCGTCCCACCCCGGCGGCCCCGGGTGCGCGCTGCACGGCTGGGCGCTGCGCAATGACGTGCCCATCACCGTCGCCAAGCCCGAGGTGTGCTGGCAGCTGCCGCTGCGTCGGGAAGAGGCCTGGGAAACCCGTCCCGACGGCTCAGAAATGCTGCGCACCTCCATCACCGAATACAACCGACGCGGGTGGGGTGCCGGCGGCGAGGACTTCGACTGGTACTGCACCAGCGACCCGGGGTGCCACGGCGGCGCGGGCGAGGAAGCGCTCTGGTCGACCAGTGCCGATGAACTCCGGGAACTGATCGGAGAGGCCGCCTACGAGGTCGTCGCCGAGCACTGCCGGCAACGCGAGCAGCTGGCGAAGGTCGCCCCGTCCGGCTTCCCGCTGCTGTCGATCCACCCGGCGACGGCGGCGGCCCGGGCGTCCGACTGAACGGTCGCGGCGTCCCCGGAGAACTACTGGGCTACCCCTCGAACTTGTAGCCCAGCCCGCGGACCGTCACCAGCACCTTCGGCTTCGCCGGATCCACCTCGACCTTCGACCGCAACCGTTTGACGTGTACGTCGAGGGTCTTGGTGTCGCCGACGTAGTCGATCCCCCACACCCGGTCGATGAGCTGGCCGCGGGTGAGCACCCTGCCCTCATTGCGCATGAGGTACTCCAGCAGGTCGAACTCCTTGAGCGGCAGTGAGACGTCCTTCCCCTCCACCGTCACCGTGTGTCGCTCGACGTCCAGCACCACGCGGCGACTGCGCAGCACCTGGCCATCGTCACCCTCCCCCTCGATCTCCGGCTCCCCGCCGCGGCGCAGGACGGCCCGGATCCGGGCGATCAACTCCCTCGCGGAGTACGGCTTGGTGACGTAGTCGTCCGCACCGATCTCCAGGCCGACGACCTTGTCGATCTCACTGTCGCGTGCGGTCACCATGATCACCGGCACAGTGGAGACCGTCCGCAACTGCTTGCAGACCTCCGTGCCGGACATGCCGGGCAGCATGACGTCCAGCAGCACCAGGTCGATGCCGTGGGCGTTGAACTTCTCCAGGGCCGCGGGACCGTCCGCGGCGGAGTAGACACCGAACCCCTCCTTCTCCAACAGGAAAGCGAGTGGCTCTGCCAACGATTGCTCATCTTCGACAATGAGCACGGTCGGTCGATCAGTGGTCACGGTTGGTTCGTTGTCCTCACACGTCGATGTCGGCCATATGACGGCCGAGTTTGCAGCAGACCGCTTCAGTCTAAACGCGAGCCGACCTGCTCGCCTGCCTGTTGAGCGCGATACACGCACTGTTCGACAAGAGTTCGCCTGGAGTTTGCTTTGGGCCGGACGCAGCATCCGGGAGATCTACTGCTCGCCGGGCAGCAGTTCGGTGGAGACGAACCGGTCCTGGTCCGGGACGTTCTCGGCAACAGAGTCATCGTCCCGCAACACCGGGAACTCCAGGGAGAACGTCGAGCCGGTACCCGGCCTGGACCACAACGACACATTGCCACCATGGTTGATCACCGTGTGCTTGACCACCGCCAGGCCCAGGCCCGTGCCGCCGGTGGCACGGGAACGGGCCTTGTCCGCCCGGTAGAAACGCTCGAAGACGCGCTTCTGCTCCTCCTTCGGGATGCCGGTCCCCCGGTCGGTCACCCTGATCACCACAGACTCGCCGCGCACCGCTCGGGTGACGGTGACCGGGGTGTCCTCCGGGGAGTAGTTGATCGCATTGGAAATCAGGTTGGTCACCGCAGTGACCAGCAGTCCCTCATCGCCCATCAGTTGTGCGTTGCAGGGGCCGTCGGTCCGCAGTTCCAGGCCCTCGACCTCGGCGGCCATCGTCGAGCGTTCCACCGCCCTGTCGACGACGTCGTCGACGTTGACCGGCTGAGGGTCCGGCAACGACTCCGCCCCCTGCAACTTCGACAGGCCTATCAGCTCGGCGATCATCGTGGAGATGCGTTGGGTCTCCACGCCCAGCTTCTGCCCGAAGTACTCGACGGCCGCCGGGTCGTCGCTGGCCTCCAGCATCGTCTCGACCAGCAGGGAGATCGCCCCGACCGGGGTCTTGAGTTCGTGGGAGACATTTGCCACGAAGTCCCGGCGGGCGGACTCCATCCGCACCTGTTCGGAGTTGTCCCAGCTGTAGACCACGACAAAACGGTCGTCGGCGGTGGTCAGTCGTTTCACGGACACCGCGACGGAGAACAACGGGCCGACGGTGGTGGGGCCGGGGTGCAACACCCCGTCGCGGGGCTCGCCGTCGTCGAAGACCCGCTGGGCCAGACGCCAGACCTCGGGGACGAGCCGACGCTCGTCCACAACCCCCAGCTCCTGGGCGGTCCGGTTGGACAGCACCAGGTCAGCACGGTGGTCGACCACCGCGAAACCCCAGGGCGCGGATTCCAGGGCGAAGTGCATGACCTGCGCCAAGGTCGAGACCTTGTTCTGCTGGGTCTCGCGCCGGATGCGTGCCTCCAGGCGACGTTCCACACGCCGCCGGAGAATGAAGATCACTGCGGTGACCAGCGCCCCGACCAGTAGGCCGAGGACGACGGCCGCGCCGAGTTCAGCCCCCGCGGAGTTCATCCCTGAACTACTTGCCGCCCTGCGCGGCGACGGCGGCCGCTCCGGCCTCTGCGGCCTCCGGGTCGAGGTATTCGCCACCGGGGTTCAGCACCGTACCGGTGGAGCTGAGGCGGTAGACCAGCGGGATGCCGGTGGGGATGTTCAGCCCGGCGATGTCCTCGTCGGAGATCTTGTCGAGGTGCTTGACCAGGGCGCGCAGCGAGTTGCCGTGGGCGGCGACCAGGACGGTCTCGCCGTTCTCCAGCCGGGGCAAGATCTCGGTCTGGTAGTAGGGCACCAGGCGCTTGACGACGTCCAGCAGGCACTCGGTCTTCGGGACCTCGGAGAGACCGGCGTAGCGCGGGTCGCCGGCCTGGGAGTACTCCTCGCCGTCCTCCAGCGCCGGCGGCGGGGTGTCGTAGCTGCGACGCCATGCCATGAACTGGTCGTCGCCGTACTTCTCCTTGGTCTCGGCCTTGTTCAGCCCCTGCAGCGCACCGTAGTGGCGCTCGTTGAGCCGCCAGTCACGGATGACCGGGATCCAGTGCCGGTCGGCCTTGTCCAGGGCCAGCGCGGCGGTGGTGATCGCGCGACGCAGCACCGAGGTGTACAGGATGCCGGGCTTCAGGCCGGCGTCGGCGATGAGCTCGCCGCCGCGGACGGCCTCGGCACGCCCCTTCTCGGTGAGGTCGACGTCAACCCAGCCGGTGAACTGGTTGGATGCGTTCCATTCGCTCTGCCCGTGGCGGAGCAGGATCAGTGTGCCGTGGTTCGATTCGCTCATGGCTCTTATTCTGCCACGTCCCGCTGCTGCGCACCGGACCGACTACCCAGGGAGGGGTACGGTCAGTTGTTCTCCCGTTCATCTGCGCCCGGCAGGTCGTCACCGACGAGGAGACGGAGCGCACCTGCGATACCCGTGAAGCTGGAGCGCTGTTCGGGCACGGCGTAGCTCTCCACCGAGTAGCCGTTGACCAGCAGCAACACGAGTGAGCCGAGGGAGAGGTCCTCGTCGGTCAGGTCGTCTTCGTCGATACCGAGGACGCCGGCAGCGAGGGTGTACCTGCCCTCCTCGTACTGACGCTCGATCCGTTCCCTGACCTCTTCGGAGAACTCCGCCTGCGCCATCGCCTGGAAGCTGGCGACGAGGGTTTCACGGTTGGCGGCCAGTCCGGTGTCGATCGATTCCACGATCGCCTCCAGCCGCTCCATCGGCGTGTCCCCGGCGGAGTTCTCGATGGCCGCTTCCAGCACATTGCCCCAGTCGTCCCAGATCTCCAGCACCGCAGTGGTGAGCAGGGCGTCCTTGGAACCGTAGTAGTAGCCGATGGAGGCCAGGTTCGCCCCGGAAACCGTGGCGATGTCGCGGGCGGTCGTGCGGCCGAAACCCTTCTCGGCGATGCACTTCTTCGCGCCTTCGAGGAGATCTTCTTTCTGGCTCATACCGCCAGGGTACCGCACGTTCATACGTGTGTTTCACCCCTCCACCTCACGGTCGTTCGCAACCAGTCCTCTATACACACGTATGAAACATACGTATGATCGTCCGTATGAATACCAACACACCGCCCTCATCCCCCTCCTCAACCACATCCTCGAGCCGATCCACCGGCCCGCCGCGCGGCCGCGTCGCCAGCAGTGCCGCCAGCCGCGCCACCGGACGCGAATGGGTCGGCCTGGGCGTCCTGTTCGTGGCCACACTGCTCGTGTCCATGGATCTGTCCGTCCTGTTCATCGCCCTGCCGTGGATCACCGCAGACCTGGCACCCACCGGAACCCAGGAACTCTGGATCATGGACATCTACGGCTTCGTCCTTGCCGGACTTCTGGTCGCCATGGGCAGCATCGGCGACCGCATCGGGCGCCGCCGACTACTGATGATCGGCGCCCTCCTCTTCGGGGTGGCGTCCCTGGTCTCCGCACTCTCGACAACCCCGGAAATGCTGATCACCGGACGCGTCATTTTCGGTGTCGGCGGCGCAGCCCTGCTGCCCTCCGTCCTCGCCATGATCCGCGTCATGTTCACCGACGAGGACCAACGCCGCACCGCCATCGGCATCTGGACGGCCGGGTTCGCCGGAGGCCCCGCCATCGGCCCCATCATCGGCGGCCTACTGCTCGAGCACTTCCACTGGGGATCGGTCTTCCTGATCAACATCCCGATCATGGCCGTCCTTCTCATCGCCGCACCGATGCTGCTGCGCGAATCCCGCGACCCGAATCCGGGCCCCCTCGACCCGGTGAGTGTCCTGCTCCCGCTTCAGGCCGTCGTGCCCGTCATCTTCGGAAATCAAGGAGCTGGTGAAGAGCATCGGCGAGGGCAGCGCCGTGAACCCGGTCCACATCATCAGCATCATCATCGGCGTGCTCTTCGGCGCATGGTTCATCCGTCGCCAGCTCGCCACATCCACCCCGCTGTTGGATGTCCGCCTGTTCGGTCGCACTCCGTTCAGCGCCTCCATCGTCGCCAGCATGACCGTCGTCTTCGCCGTCGGCGGGATGGGCCTGCTGGCAGTGCAGTTCCTGCAGACGGTCCTGGGTTACGGCCCGTTCACCGCCGCGCTGTGGATGCTCCCGACCGTGGCCGGCACGCTGGTCGGCGTCACTGCGGTGTCGGTTCTGGCGAAAACGGTGCGTCCCGCATTCCTGGTCGCCGCCGGCCTCCTGTTCGTCGCTGCAGGGTTCCTGACCACGGGCACGATCGACAGTGATTCATCGGTGCTGATGCTGATCAGTGCGTACACGGTGATGACGGTGGGTGTCGGCATCACGACCACCCTGGGCGCGTCCCTGGTGATGCCCACCGCGCCGGAGGAGAAGGCCGGTGCGGTGTCCTCGATCTACGAGACTGCCGGGGAGTTCGGCGGGGCACTCGGCATCGCCGTGCTCGGCACCATTTCCGGCGCGGTGTACGCAGACCGCATGGGCGGCAGCTCCGACACCATCGGCGCTGCGGTCGCGGAGGCGGAACGTATGCCGGACGCCACGGCCGCCCCCTTGCTCGATGCCGCTTTCGACGCCTTCGCCCAGGGCTTCAGCCTGGCCGCGACGGTCGGCGGAATCCTCGCCGCTGTCGTTGCCGTGGTCGCCGCGTTCACCCTCCGCAAGCTCCCGGTAAGTGCCGAAAGACACGAAGAAACTGATGACATCTGACACCTGTGCATCCGGCCCCCGGCCGGAAGAACAAAAGGTATGAACACCATGAACGCCATCACCACCACCTGTCCGGAGTGTGGCGCGCAGTGGGACGACATGACCTGCGCCGACTACTTCCAGGAACTACTGGCCCTGGACCATCGGGACGTCCACCCTTTCGGACGCTTCCACGGGCTCAACGTCGCCTGTTATCTGCTGCAGCATCCTTTGGAGATCCCGGAGGGCCAGCAGGACCAGATCGGCTCGCTGTGGCAGATGCTCACCGTCTACCTCTCCGGCGGGATCGAGGCGGTCAACGATCTCGAGCGTCTGCAGGACGCGGGCGGCGTCCCGTCCTTCGATGCGCCGGTGGCAGGGTCACGTGGGGCTGTGAGATTTTCGTCGGACGCCCCGATCCCGGTGCCGGAACGCAGCCGCGCACCGAGCATCACCATCGGCGACGTCGCGGCGACCGACCCCAACGACCCGTCCCGCGGGCTGTTCCCGATCGCCGGATACGAGGACCGGATGCACCTGTGGGTGCTGTCCATCGCCGCCGAACGTGGGCTCGGTGCCGCAGCATGAGCCGCGGGGCGTGACTGGGAAACCCCGATGAAAATGAAGGAAGGTGGCGCCCATGGGACGCCTGATCTACTCGATGACCTGCTCGACCGACGGCTACGTCGCAGACGAGGAGGGACGCTTCGACGACTGGGCGCGTCCCGATGAACAGGTTCTGGAAGCCATCAACCAGGACATGTCGGAGGTCGGTACGTACCTGTACGGCCGCCGGATGTACGAGATGATGACCGTGTGGGAGACCGATCCCGATATCGCGGCGGATTCGCCTGAGTCAGAGGTCTTCGCCGAGGACTGGCAGTCGAAGGAGAAGGTCGTCTTCTCGACCACCCTCTACAAGGTCACTACCACCCGCACGCGTCTGGAGCGCGAGTTTGTCCCGGAGACGGTCCGCGCGATCAAGGACGCCACCGACAAAGACCTCACCGTGGTCGGTCCGACCCTGGCAGCCGACGCGCTGCGTCACGGATTGGTCGACGAGGTGCACATGGTCGTCTGCCCCATCCTCATCGGCGGTGGCCTCCGCATGTTCCCGGACACCCGGATCCCCCTGCGCCTGCTCCACGAGCAAGGCTTCGACAGCGGAATGGTGCAACTCAAGTACGCGGTCGAGAACTGACGGGACCGAACAAGCTACGCACCCGGCGCGGGCGGGGTCGACGGTGCGGAGTTCCCGGCATTCTCCGCCCGCTCCTCGCGCTCGCGGCGGCGCTCGTCCTCGTAACCGGGACGCAGCCGCTGGAACGCCGCGAGGTTCTTGGTCGGCTCCCCACGGTCCAGCCGCCACTCCCACTCACGCCGGATCGAGGTCTCGAAGCCCAACTCCAGGATGTGGTTGAAGTCGCCGTCGGCCAGTTCCAGCACCTGCCCGAGGATGCGCTGGACGTCCTCGGCCGTGGTGGTGTCGGGGAGCTGTCCGGCCAGGTAGATGTCGTTGTTGTTGTCCAGGGTGTAGTGCACCCCGTAGGCCTTGCGGTTGTGCTGCAGCAGCAGCCGGTACACCTCGGCGTGGGCTTCCTCGACCGCGCGGCACACGAAGGCCTCGACGCGGAACATTCCGTCCTGCGGGATGAACAGGGCGTTGGTCTTCAGCCGACGTTCACCGGGCAGGACCACCACCAGCGCCTCGGCCTTGTCGGGCCCCTCGCCCCCACCGGCGACCTCGTAGTCGACCTCTGCCTCGTCCAGGAGTTCCCTCAGTTGCTGCAGTTCCATGTCCTCGAATCTACTCTCCAGCGGCCGACGCGACCGCCGAAATCGAGGTTCCGCCGGCACTTCCGCCTCCGTTGCCGGCTCCGCCTGCATCGCGTGTCTCCAGCGAGCACAGCGACGCCCCCGCCTCCGCACAGCCATTGGCTGCCCACCGGTCGATGATCTGCTGGTACTCGACGACCATCTTCTCCACGGTGACGTCCCAGGAATACTCCGCCGCATGCGCCGGGGAATCGACCGACATCGAGTTACGCAGGTCATCGTCGATGATCAAGCCCTCCAGCGCTGTCGACCAGTCCGCCGGATCATGCCCGTCGACCAGGACACCGCTGACCCCCTCGGTCACCGTCAGCGGCAGTCCGCCGACCCGTGCCGCCACCACCGGGGTGCCGGACGCCTGCGCCTCCAACGCCACCAGCCCGAAGGACTCGTTGTAGCTGGGAACGGCGATGATGTCGGCGGACTGGTAGACCGTCACCAGTTCCTCGGGAGGACGCGGCGACAGGAACCGCACATAGCCGGAGACACCCAACTCCGCGGCGAGGTCGTGCAGTTCGTCCGGACGCTCCAGCCCGGTGCCGGACGGCCCGCCGCAGATCACCACCCGGATGTTCTGCTCCGGGTGCCGGCGGATCAGGTCGGCGGCGGCGCGCAACAGGATGTGCGGCCCCTTGAGCATCTGCAGCCGCCCGATGAAGGCGATGACCTTCGCCCGCAGTGGGATGCCCAGCTCACGTCGGGAGCGCTCGGTCGCCCGGTCGGAGCCGGGTGTGAACCGGTGGACGTCCACACCTGGGGACACCACCGACAGCTGGGCCGGGTCGGCGTCGTAGGCGGTGACCAGGGCGTCCGCCTCGTCCTGGGTGTTGACGATGATGCGGTCGGCGTTGTCGATGATCTGCTGCTCGCAGATGCGTCGCGACTCCGGTTCCGGGGTATCGCCCTCGGCCAGTGCAAGGTTCTTCACCGCCGCCCAGGTGTGTGCGGTGTGCACCATCGGTACGCCCCACAGGTCGCGCAGCAGCCAGCCGACCTGGCCGGACAGCCAGTAGTGGGAGTGGATCAGGTCGTAGCGTCCGGCACCGGTGCGGTCGATCTGACCAGGGGTGCCGCCGTCGCGTCCGGCCTCGCGGCGCACGAAGGACAGCACCGAGCCGGTGAACGCCGCCAACTGGGTCGGCAGCGACTCCTTCGGCAGTCCCTCGAACGGCCCGGCCACACTGTTGATCACCCGCAACCCCGGCGCCACCTCGACGGCCTCGCCCTGGGAGGCGCGGGTCGCGCGGGTGAACACGTCCACCTCGATCCCGTGGGCCACCAGGTGTTCGGCGACATTGCGGACGTAGACGTTCATCCCGCCGGCATCCCCGATTCCGGGCTGCTCCAACGGGGAGGTGTGCATGGAGATCATCGCGACGCGCATGACACCCAAGATTACTCTGTGGGATTACCGTGTGGCGGGTCCCCCGGTCAGCACGCGCACCACCTCGTCGCTGCGGTGGATGAACCCGGCGTGGGAGGCGTCCAGGGTGTGCACGGTGAAGGGATTGTCCGGGGTCAGCGCATCCGCCTCGGCGATCAGCCGGTCCTGCATGGCGATCGGGAGGGACCGGTCCTGCAGTAGACGCAGGTAGGTGTGCGGCACCGTGCCCCAGGTGTCCGGGTCCAGCCGCGCATCGCCCATCATCACGGCTGCGGATTCGTCCGGCACCATGCTGTTGAGGAAGGCCATGAACTGCTGGTCGTCGGCCTCATCCATCAGGGACGCCTTGAGCAGACCAAGCAACTCAGGATCGGCGGTGCGGTAGTTCGCCCGGCCGACACCCCATGCCGGGTCCACCTCCACGTTCAGGCCACCCAGGCCGGGCAACAGGCTCTCAGAGAACTCCGGTTCGGCCATGTACTCCAGGGGGCTTCCCGGGATGCACAGGCCCAGGCGGAGATGTAGACCAGTCCGTCGACGAGTTCGGGGTGGCGGTTGGCGAACACCGTCGCCGTCACCCCGCCAAGGCTGGACGCCACGAGGACGACCGGGCTGTGTTCCTGGAGCCCCCGGAGCCGTCGGACCGCGGCCTCGAGCGCGGCGACGTTGTCGTCGAGAGTGCCACCGGCCAGGGTGGACGGTTCGGCGGCGAAGGCCTCGAGGTCCTGGGGCGCCTGGTAGCTGACCGGGTAGCGGGCCTGGGCGCCGTGGCCGGGCAGGTCGATGGCGTACCTGCAGGGCGAGTTCCTGCTGGATCGGGCCCCACATGGTGGAGCTGGTTCCTGACCCGTGGATCAGGACGAACGTGGTCCGTGTGTCGAGTGACATCGTCCCCAGTGTGCCAGGCCCCCTACCCGTCGATAGTCACACCGATCCACACCGGCTCAGGCACCAGGGTGACCCCGAAGGCGTCCTGCACCCCGGCGCGCACCGCGCGGGCCAGCTCCACGATGTCCTCGCTGACCGCGCTCCCCCGGTTGGTCAGCGCCAGGGTGTGCTTCGTCGACAGCCCAGCCCGACCGGTGCCGCCCTGCTCGGCCGGGACCTGCCAGCCCTTGGGGAACCCGGCACGTTCAATCAACCAGGCAGCGGAGAACTTGAACTGCGTGCGCCCGGCCGCATCCGTGCCCGCCGGGTAGCAGGGCATCGACGCGGCAGCCTCGGTACCGCAGCGGGAGGTGACGGCCTCGATGACGGCGTCCCGGGTGTCCTCGCCGGTGACCACCGGGTTGGTGAAGAAGGAGCCTGCCGACCAGGTGTCGTGGTCGGCGTCGTCGAGGACCATGCCCTTGCCGGCTCGCAGAGCGAGCACGGCGTCCCGCACGTCGGCGACAGGACGCCGCGCCTGCCCGGCCGCACCCTCCTCCTCGCTGACACCGAGGCGGCGGGCCAGTTCACCGAAGCGCAGCGGGGCGCTGAGACCGTCGGGGCTCAGCTGGAACTCCACGGCGGTGACCACCGCACGGTTGGTGAACTTCAGGTTGGAGTAGCGGTACGCCAGGTCCAGCGACTCCGGGGAGACGCACTGAAGCTCGCCGGTCGTCCGGTCGAACAGCTGCACCCGGTGGAGCACCTGGGAGACCTCCGCGCCGTAGGCACCGACGTTCTGGACGGGGGTGGCGCCGACCGACCCCGGGATCCCCGACAGGCACTCCAGCCCGCCGAGTCCGGCGTCCACCGTGGCGGCGACGAGGTCGTCCCACACCACCCCGGCGAAGGCGCGTACCAGGCCGGTGTCGGTGTCGATGTGCACCGGTGTGTCGGTCATGTCCGCACCGGCGGCGGTGATCAGGACGACGACGAGATCGGCGACGTCCTGGCCCACCACCAGGTTCGACCCACCACCGACGACCAGCAAGGGAATGTCCTGCTCATCAAGGGTGCCCACCACCTCGGCGACGGCGTCCGCCGAGCGGCACACGACGGTGGCCGCGGGGGCGCCGCCGATGCGCAGCGTCGTCAGCGCGGCGAAGTCGACATCGGCCGTCGCGACGTCCGGGCGGGGACCGATCGCAGCAATTGTTGACGCAAGGAACACAGAATCAAGAGAACTCACGCTGTTAACGGTAGTCTGTCGGCATGACAACTCACATTGAAACCTCGACGACCGTCAACATCCCCGCTGACAAGGTCTACGACGCGCTCGCCACCAAGGCGTACTGGGAGTTCGAGGCCGCCAACATCGCCGAAGAGCCCGGCGAGGTCGCCGAGTTCTCCGCCGACCCGATCAACGTGGTCCTCTTCGAGGTCCTCGCCCCCGACGCCCTGCCCGAGGCCGTGCGATCCATGGTCTCCCAGAGCCTGAAGCTCAAGCGCACCATCTCCTTCGAGGCCCTCGAGGACGGCACCGCCAACGGCGAGATGAACGCCGAGATCAAGGGTGCCCCGGTGAAGTTCGAGGCCGAGCTCACCCTCATCGACGAGGACGGCTCCACCACCCTGGAGGCCGAGGTCGACATCGACGTCACCATCCCGATGATCGGTCCGGTCATCGAGCCGAAGGTCGCCGACTACGTCCGCGACATCATCGTCAACGAGGCTGCCCTCGTCGAGAAGTGGATCAACGAGAACGCCTGATCCTCCCGGGCGATCTTCGCGGCACTGACAGTTTTCTGTCCGTGACCGTAGAACACCGTGACCCTTCCTGAGTTTTACGGTGACTGGTGTGGCGTCCGGGGGCACGATGCGCCACACTGGTCGACGTGAGCAACTCAAGTAACCCTGACGTGTGGCGTGCGGACTCCGCCGCCGCCACTTCGACCACCGCGCCGAGCCAGAACCCTGGCGGCACATCCGGCAACAAGTCGGGCAAGAAGTTCGGCCTGTGGTGGAAGGTCCTCATTTCCGTTGTGGCGGTCCTGGTCATTCTGCTGGTGATCGCCGAGTTCGGTGTCCGCGCCTACGCGAAGAACACCGTCGTCGATGAGATCCGTTCCTCCCTGGAGGAGGACGGCACCGAGCTGTCCGAGGATCCGTCGGTGAGCTTCGGAGCCTCCCCGCTGCTGCTGGGGCTGGTCCAGGGCAAGATCCCGTCGATGAGCGCCACCATGCCCTCCACCGTCGAGGTCAGCTACGAGGACGGCGACCAGTCGCGCCCGGTGATCACCGGCCAGCCCGCGGTCGAGATGGACGCCAAGAACATCTCCGTCACCGGCGAGAGCATGCTTATCGACGACCTGACCCTGGACACGACCATGCCCTCGGAGATGCTGCTGGCCGAGTTGCAGAAGTCCGAGGCCGCCGGTGGCGCCGAGGACGGCGAGGACGGCGAGGACGGCGAGCAGGCACAGAACTCCGAGGACGACAACCCGTTCTCCGGCGCCCTGGACAACCTGATCTCCATCACCGACGTCGCGATGAACACCGGCGAGAACACCCTCGACTTCGAGATCAGTGGTGGTCTGGCGACACTCAGCATGGTTCCCGAGGTCACCGACGGCACCCTGTCGATGTCGCTGTCCGACGTGAAGATCTTCGGTATGAGTCTGCCGCAGTCGGTCGCGGAGTCACTGTCGGACCAGTTGGAGAGCACCGTCAACGAGGCCTCCGAGGAGTTGACCATCCAGAGCGCCGAGGTCACCGAGGACGGACTGAAGATCAGGCTGCACGGCACCCAGATCAACATGGACGAGATCGACACCTCCGGCGCCTTCGGCACCGAGAGCGGATCGGGCGCTGACTCGGGCGCCAACTCGGAGGACCAGGCGGCCTGACCGTCCGGCCGGGATACCGGCGGTACTGGTCAGGCTGTGCTGCCGGTGCTGAGGCTCGCAGCGTCCAACACCACCCGGTGCGCCCCGGCGGCAGAGAGCCGCTCCACGACGTCGAAGGCACCCGGGTCGTCGAAGGACAGTACCCTGCCCGACATCACCGTCACGGAGCTTCCTGCGACGGCCTCGGCGAGGATGCGGATGGTCTCCTCCGCACTTCCCTCCCCCGGTGCATCGTCGGACGGCCCGACCACGACATCGGCGCCGGCGGTGACCGCCGCCCGTGCCACGGTCTGCAATACCGCCGCGGGCACGCTGCCCGTCACCTGGCCCGCCCCGCGGACTGTCCCGAGCGCGACGCGCAGCACCGCCGGATACGGCACCGCCTCACGCAACGTGACGATCTCCCCGATCAGCGCATTGAGATCCCCCGTGGCATCCGGGCCACCGTAGACATGCGCCGGGTCCAGGACCACAGTCACCTCGTCGGCACCGTTGGCCACGGCCATATGCGCCTCACTGGCCGTGACCAGGACATGATGCTGGCCGGTGGGATAACCAGCCACGGAGCACAGGCGGACACTCCCCTGAGCGTCCCCCTCTCCCCCGATCCCGCGCACCGGGAAGGACGTCGGCGGCAGCCATACCGCCCCGATCCCCTCCTGTCGGGCACGCTCGATCACCGCCACGATCTGTTCTGTGGACGGCTGCGGGTCCAGCAGACTCAGCTCGATTCGCCCCAGGCCGCTGACCTGACCACTGTCTTGGTCGTCACCAGTCACTGGAGTTGTCCAGCACGTCCCGCACGGCAGGGCGGATGTCCTGCCAGTAGATGCCCACGATCACCGCGGCAGCGATCCACGCAATTGACAGACCCATCGTCCCGAGCAACAAGGCAGCCACAGCAGCGCCGCCCAGCAGCAGCATCCAGTTCTGCTTCGACCGGTCGATGACCATGAAGGCGTCGTCCCGGGTCCGGATGACCTGGATCGCACCCCAGATCCCCGCGATAGCCACCGCGAGGATCACACCGAGTTCCGCAAGGCTCAGAAAGTAGCGGGCGTAGTGAATCAACTCCATGGTCACTGAGTCTATCCGACTCTAGAACAGTGTGAACAGAAGCTCCGAGACCGTGTAGATCGCCAGCCCTGCCAACGCACCGACGACCGTGCCGTTGACCCGGATGAACTGCAGGTCCTTGCCGACCATCAGCTCGATACGGTCGCTGGCCTCGTCGGCGTCCCACCGCTCCACGGTCTCGCCGATGATGCCGGTGACCTCACCGGCGTAGTTGTCCGCCAGGTAGGACGCCGCGCCCACAATGCGCTTCTCCAGCGACTCCCGCAGTTCCGGCTCCTCGCGCACCCGGGTGGCGAACTCGGTGACCCACTGGACGATTTTGCACCGCAGCATTGAATCCTCGTCCCGGGCCATCTCCGTCAGGTTCGACCGGATGGCTTCCCACAGCGTGCCCGGCAGCCCCTGGACGGTGGCCGACCCCATGACGTCGGACTTGAAGTTCTCCACCCGGGTGATCATCACCGGGTCGTGCTGCAGGTCCTGGGCCAGCTGGTTGATGAACTTCCGGATCGCGTGGCGTGCCTCATGCTCCGGGTTGGACCGTACGTCCGCGGTGAACTGGACGAGTTCGCGGTGCACCTTGTCACCGACCAGGTCGCGGACGAACTGTGGTGCCCACGACGGGGTGCGCTCGTCCAGCAGCCGGACGACCAGGTCCTCGCTGTCGCGGGCCTTGTCGTCCAACCAGACGACGACGGCGTCGACGACCGGTTTGGTGCGTCCTTCAGCGATGAGCTGCTCCAGGCCACGGCCCAGCGGCGGGCCCCAGGTCGGTTCGGACGCCTTGTCGATGATCAGCGTGCGCAGCAGCTGCTCCGCCTCCTCGCGGTCGACCCCGTTGACCACCAGGTCGATCAGCCGGGCGGCCTCCTTGCCGGTGCGCTCGGCCCCGCCGCCGTCAAGCACCCAGTCGGCGGCACGCTCCGGGATGCGTGCCTGGCGCAGCTTCTCGGTGATCAGCGTGGCATTGAGGAAGTTGTCCCCGACGAACTCGCTGAGGGCGTGGCCGACCTGGTCCTTCTTGCGCTTGATGATCGCGGTGTGCGGGATCGGGATGCGCAACGGGTGACGGAACAGTGCGGTGACCGCGAACCAGTCCGCCAGTGCGCCGACCATACCGGCCTCGCTGGCGGCACGGACGTACGGGGTCCAGCCGGCGTCGCGTCCGGTCGCTTCCAGCCAACGGCAGCCGAGGTAGATCAGGGTCGCCAGGACGAGCAGGCTGGTGGCGAAAGCTTTGTGGCGGCGCAGGTCACGTCGACGGGTTGCCTCGGACTCCGGTGATGGTCCGGGGACGGGCAGTTGGTTGGTCAGAGTAGTGCTCACCCGTCCCATTATCCCCCAACTGCAAGCACAGGGTCCGCATGTCACTGCCCCGCCTGTTTGTTCCCTCGTCTCGCCGGACGGTGGCCAGCCTCCCCGGTCATTTCCCCGCCGCCTGTAGCCTCATTGCCTCGCCTGCGGTCCCCGCATCGCAACGGGTGTCGGAAAGGTGGGACCGATCGCTGGGATTTCGCCGGAAAACCAGCAGATCATCACACCTATCCGACATTGCCCTCGCCGACTCAATGATGAGAATGACGAGCAGGCGGGGCGCTCTGGTCTGCAGTACGAGGGCTCCAGGCTCTAGTGCACTCGGCCGGTGGCCTCCTTGTACTTGCGGTAACGCGCCCGGCCGATGTAGATGCTGGCGCACCCGGCGAACGGCACGACCAGGCCAATGATCAGGCCGATGAGACCGATGACGTCCCCGTGCTCCTGGGTCTGCAGCCCACCACCGTATCCGTAGGTGGCGAATCCCCAGATCGCGGCACCGAATCCCGCCATGGAGCTCAGGATCAGCCCCATGCCGATCCAGGCGGCTCCGCGCAGCAGCGACGAGTGATGGAAATCCCAGCTGCTCGGGACGTACCCGTCCAGGTGGATCGGCTCGCCCTCGTAGATGCCCACGGGCTTTTTCTTCTCGTTCATGACTACCTCCTCCGCCCGGCGAAGAATGGAGCACCCATCATCGCCGAGCTCGTCGGTGTCGTCCTCTCCAGTGTAGACATCCAGGTCAGCTGGTGTCGACGCCCCGAGGCCACGAAAACGTCCGCCCCGCAGTCTCGGTGAGAGTCTGCGGGGCGGACGCTGGAGGTGCCGGACGGTCCGGGGACGACCGGCGGGGCCGGTGCTTAGTGCACGCGGCCGGTGCGCTTCTTGTAGTCGCGGTAGGAGCTACGTCCGAAGTGCACGGAGGCGAAGGCGGCGAGCAGCACCACGACGGCCACGACGGCACCGACGGTGCCGATCATGATGCCGTTGTCCTGGGAGCCGACGCTGTCGGAGGCAAATCCGTAGACGAAGAGGCCGGCTGCGGAGGCAGCCAGCAGGATCAGCGCCATGCCGATCCAGGTCAGGCTGCGCTGCAGCGACGAGTGCTGGGAGTCCCAACTGGTGGGGACATACCCGTCCAGGTACTCCGGCTCACCGGAGAACATAACCTCAGAGTCGGCGTGAGCGGACATCAGTTCCTCTTTCATCGTCTGCAGCCGAGTCTGAAGTGACACCGGCCGGTACACACTGCTTGTTGCTACCGTGAATTCTAGTCCACCACCGTCGGAGGAACCGAGTCACACCGTTGATACGGTGCACTCCATCCCCCGCACGGGTGGGGTCGCGCCCCGTTCACGACGGGACGCGGTGGAGGTGCGGACTAGTCGTCCTTGCCACGCAGGGCAGCGCGGGCGCGCTCCTTGGTGATCGCGGCGACGGCGGTCAGCGGGATACCCGCCGGGCACACGTCGGCGCACTCGCCGTACAGCGAGCACGGGCCGAAGGTGCCTTCAGCCTCATCGACCATGTTGGTGGCGCGACGGCCACGCTCCATACGCCCCAGCGGGGACAGGGTCATGTGCACCAGCTTGGCACCGGTGAACAGGTGGGACGCACCGTTCGGGCAGGCGGCAACGCAGGCACCGCAACCGATGCAGGCGGCGTGGTCGAGCGCGAGCTCGGCGTCCGAGTGGTTGACCAGGAGGCTGTCGGCGTCCGGAGCGGTACCGGCGGCCATCGAGACGAAGCCACCCTTCTCCATGACGCGGTCCAGGGCGGAACGGTCGACGACCATGTCCTTGACCACCGGGTAGGCGGCCGAGCGCAGCGGCTCCAGCTTGATGGAGTCACCATCGTTGAAGCTGAAGAGGCGCTGCTGACAGGCCGGCTTGTTCTTGTCCGGTCCGTGCGGACGACCGTTGACCATCAGGCCACAGGTACCGCAGATGCCCTCACGGCAGTCGGAGGCGAAGGCGAAGGGCTCCTTGCCGGCCTCGACGTAGCCAGTGTTGACGTGGTCGAGAAGCTCCAGGATGGACATTGACTCAACGGCATCGGGGACGTCCACGGACTCGAAGTGTCCCTTCGAGGCGTGGTCCGCCTGACGCCAGATCTCAAGATGCAGTTTCATTACTTGTAGTTCCTTGTCATCAGCGGAATGCGGTCGAAGTAGAGCGGCTCGGAGTGTCGGATGAAGGTCTCCGGCTTATCGCCCGGCTCCCATGCCGAGACGAAGCACCACTCGTCGTCGTTACGCTCTGCCTCGCCGTCCTCGTCGAGGTGATCCTCACGGTAGTGGGCACCACAGGACTCGTCACGGTCCAGGGCGTCGACACACATGAGCTCACCGAGGTCCAGGTAGTCGGCAACGCGGATCGCGTTCTCCAGCTGCTGGTTCATCTCGTCCTTGCCACCGGGCACGAAGACGTTCTCCCAGAAGTCGGCGCGAACCTTGCGGATCTCGTCGATGCCCTGCTGCATGTCCTCGACGGAGCGGGCCACACCACAGCAGCGGTAGAGGATCTCGCCCAGCTGGCGGTGGTAGTACTCCGCACCGTGCGGGTTCGGGCCACGGATGTTGAGGATCTTCTCGATCCGGTCCTCGGTGCGCTTGAGCGCATCCTTGGCGGCTTGGGACTCGGCGTCCGGGGCCTCCTGGCCCAGCAGCGGGGCCAGGTAGTTCGGCACGGTGAAGGGCAGGGTGAACCAGCCCTCGACCGAGGAGGACAACAGCGAGTTCGCACCCAGGCGGTTGGCGCCGTGGTACATCCAGGACGACTCACCGGCGCAGAACAGCCCCGGGATCGAGGTCATCTCGTGGAAGTCGGCCCACAGGCCACCCATGGTGTAGTGGCAGGTCGGGGCGATACGCATGGGGGTCTTGTATGCGTCGTCGCCGATGGCCTCCTCGTACATCTGGATGAGGTTGGAGTAGCGCTCGCGGATGGTGTCCTCGCCCAGCTTCTCGATGGCGTGGGTGAGGTCCAGGTACACCGAGTTCTTCTTCGGGCCCACACCGTAGCCACCGTTGATCTGCTGCGCGTTCGCACGGGAGGCGATGTCACGCGGCACCAGGTTGCCGAAGGCCGGGTAGCGGCGCTCGAGGAAGTAGTCGCGCTCGTCCTCGGGGATCGTCATCGGGTCGCGCTGGTCGTCCTTCTGGGCCGGGGTCCAGATACGGCCGTCGTTACGCAGCGACTCCGACATCAGAATGGTCTTGGACTGCCAGTCCGAGTTGACCGGCAGGCCGGTCGGGTGGAACTGCACGAACGACGGGGACGCCATGTAGGCACCCTGCTCGTAGGCGCGCATGATGGCGCTGGCGTTGGAGTTCTTGGCCAGCGTGGACATGTGGTACACGTTGCCGTAACCGCCGGTGGCGAGCACGGTGGCGTGACCGGTGTGGGTCGACAGTTCACCGGTGATGATGTTGCGGGTGACGATTCCCTTGCACACGCCGTCCTCGACGATGATGTCCTGGACGTCGGAGTGGGTGAAGATCTCCACGTTGCCGGCACCGATCTGGCGGTACAGGGCGGAGGTCGTCGCCAGCTGCAGCTGCTGACCGGTTTGACCACGGGTGTAGTAGGTGCGGGACACCTGCACACCACCGAAGGAACGGGTGGCCAGGGTTCCGCCGTACTCACGGGAGAACGGGGCACCGATGGCGTTCATGTGGTCGATGACCTTGCCGGACTCCATCGCCAGGCGCCAGCAGTCGTTCTCGCGGCAACGGTAGTCGCCGCCCTTGACCGTGTCCTTGGTGTGGTTGTAGGTGGAGTCGTTGTCGAGCTTCTTGGAGCGCGACGAGTTGACGCCACCCTGCGCGGCGATGGAGTGCGCGCGGCGGGGGCTGTCGTGGTAGGTGAACACCTTCACGTCGTAGCCGAGCTCACCGAGGGCGGCGGCTGCAGCACCGCCGGCCAGGCCGGTTCCCACGATGAGGATGCGGAACTTCGCACGGTTCAGCGGCGACACGAGCTTGAAGTGCTCCTTGTCGTACTGCCACTGCTCCTGCTGGCCGACCTCGTGGGGGGCGTTGTCGCCGATCACCTTGCCGACGGCGACACCGTCGACGCTGGACTGCGGCGCACTGAAGGCCGCGAGAGCTTCGTCGTAGTTGAAGTCCGCGGTCTGGTTGTGGGGGTGGGGCTTACTGGTTCCCATAGTCTTCTCTCTTCTCCTCTTCCAGATCCGCCGCTAGCTCACGATGCCGGTCATGACGGCCAACGGAATCGCAATGTTGCCGATCATCACAGCCGCCGGCAGCAGGTAGGAGATCCACAGCATGACCTGGCGCCAACGGTGCCCGGTGATGCCCAGGTCAGAAGAGGCGGTCCAGATGCCGTGGCTCAGGTGCAGGAACAGCACGATCATGCACAGGATGTAGAAGATCGCGACGGCCGGGCGCTCGAAGGACGCAACCAGGTTGTTGTAGGCCTCGAGGTGGACGAACTCATCCGAGGCGACGGCCTTGCCGAGAGTCAGGTCGAGGATGTGGAAGATGATGAACAGCAGCAGCACAGCGCCGGTGCCCAGCATGGAGCCGGCGGTGAAGTTGTTGAGGCCCTTCACCTTGCCGTAGCGCTTGAACTCACCGCGGGACTGCTTGGCCCGGGCTTTCAGCGCGAAGGCGCAGTACACGTGCAGGATCAGCGATACTGCGAGCACCACACGCAGGAACCACAAGATGCTCTCGTGCGGGACGAGCGGGTAACCCATGTCCCGCAGGAAGTGGGCGTAGTTGTCGAAGCCTTCGGCAGATCCGAAAACCTTCAGGTTTCCGATCATGTGGACCAGGACGAACAAGGCGAAGATGAGGCCAGTCACGGCCATCGTCAGTTTCATCGCCCAGGTAGGGAAGCCTGGCTTTTCCCTCAATGGTTTAATGGAAATTTTCCCGTGCTCGATTGCGACGGGATCGTCAAATTTAACAGTCATGGCACCTCCAGTGTCATAGACACTGTACGACCCGTTTAGTGGTCAACACCAACCGGCCCCCTCCCCCGTGAAAAGAATCACACTCTTACTCTGGTGGCATCACTTCTGACGCCCTCCCCCGGTGCCGTGCGCAGCACAGATCCCCCAATCATTACTGCTAAATATGTATCAACCTTACTGCGCCCGGGGTGGAACAAGGCCGCACAAGGCCCCGCGGGGGCGCACACGACCCGGGGCGCACTCGACCGCGCAGGCGCCCCGCACCACACAGGCCTACGCTGCCTCGTCTACTCTGCGTCGTCGGCACGCAGCAGCGTATCCCCGGCCACCACCACCGGATCGGTGCCGACCATGACCTCCTGCCCGCACACCCGGATCGGCCCGGCCGGGACGGTCAGGACATCGGCGTCCTTTGCACCTGCGGCACCCGCCGCATCCGTCGCAGCGTCCGACTCCTCCCCCGGATCCACGACCAGCTCGACCTCACCGGCGCGCACCGTCACCCGCACCACGGTGCCCTGCAGGGTCACCGTGTACTCGAGTTCGCCCCATTCCTCGGGCATCCGCGGGTCGATCGAGAAGCGGCCGTCATGGTCCCGGAACCCACCGAATCCGTACACCAGCCCACTCCACACGCCACCGCAGGAGGCGATGTGGACACCGTCGGAACTGTTTCCGTGCAGGTCATTGAGGTCAAGGTAGAGACCGCGGGTGAAGAAGTCCATCGCCCGGTCGTGGTAGCCCAGTTCCGCGGCCATGATCGACTGCACCACCGCCGACAGTGAGGAGTCGCCCGTGGTCAGCCGGTCGTAGTAGTTGTAGTCCCGACGCTTGACGTCCTCCGGGAACCGGGAGCCCTGCAGGAACAGGGCGAGCACCACGTCGGCCTGTTTGAGCACCTGGTAACGGTAGATCGTCAGCGGGTGGTAGTGCAGCAGCAGCGGACGCTTGGGTCCCACCGCCGGATCGTCCAGCGACCACAACTGGCGCTGCATGAACTGGTCGTCCTGCGGATTGACCCCCAGGGACTCATTGAAGGGGATGTACATGACATCGGCGGCGCGCTGCCACAGGTCGAGCTCGTCCTCACTCAACCCTGCACGACGCATCAGGTCCTCGTAGTCGTACGGTCGGGCTGCCTTCAGCTGCGTGACGACCTCCACGGCGACCCGGAGGTTGTACTGCGCCATGACATTTGTATAGAGGTTGTTGTTCACCACCGTGGTGTACTCGTCCGGCCCGGTGACCGAGTGGATCTCGAAGCGGGTTCCGGCGGTGTTGAAGAAGCCCAGCGACATGAAGAACCGGGCGGTGCCGATGAGGATGTGGACGCCCTCGTCCAGCAGGAAATCCATGTCGCCGGAGGCGTTGACGTACTTCATCAGCGCGTAGCTGACGTCGGCGTCGATGTGGTACTGCGCGGTACCCGCGGCGTAGTAGGCACTGGACTCGCGGCCGTTGATCGTGCGCCACGGGAACAGGACGCCGTCGTGGGCGAGCTCCCTGGCACGTTCCTTCGCCGCGGGCAGCATCGTGTAGCGGAACCGCATCGCATTCCTGGCGAACTGCGGGTTGGTGTACGACAGGAACGGCATCACGTAGATCTCGGTGTCCCAGAAATAGTGGCCGCCGTAGCCCGAACCGGTCAGCCCCTTGGCAGGCACTCCCTGGCCCTCCGCCCGCGCCGAGGCCTGGAGCAGCTGGAAGATATTCCAGCGGGTGGCCTGCTGGATCTCCGGGTGGCCGGGGATCCGCACATCCGACCGACGCCAGAACCGCTGCAGCCACTTGGCCTGGTTGCGCTGCAGGTTGCGGAAGCCCACGGCCTTGGCGCGGTTGATCGTGCGGGCGCAGCGGAAGGCCAGTTCATCCGGCGAGACGTGGCGGGAAGAGTGGTAGGCGACATACTTCTGCAGCCGCAGCTTCATGCCCTTGTGTCCGGCGAGGTGGTAGATCACCCGGGCGACGTCCTCACGCAGCTCGGTGTGCACCTCCACCCCCTCGGCGTCGGCGAACCCGTGGGTTCCGGTGCCTGATGAGCCGCAGGACGGACCGTTCTGCAGGTCGAGTTCATGATCCATGCTCACCGCGACGGTCATGCCCGACCGGGTGATCCGGTAGCCGAGCGTGACCCGCTGGTCCTCCGGCTGAGACTGGTAGGTCGGTTGAAAGACCCGCCCGCTGAACTGCTCGGACTTACGCGGGTCACCGCCGTCACCGACCCCGGCGGGGCCCTCGGCGGTGGCACCGGTGTGCTCGACGACGGTGGAGTACTCGTCCTCACCGTCCTGCCGGTTGAGGATCTGCGAGGACAGCACGACCGCGGCATCATCGTCGAGCAGTTCCACCTCGGTGGACACGATCATCAGGTGGCGCTCCTGGAAGGACACCATCCGCTCATTGGTGATCCGCACCCGCTTGCCCGCCGCAGTGCGCCAGATGCAGCTGCGGCGCAGCACGCCCTCGCGGAAATCGAGGCCGCGGGAGTAGTCCTCGACCTCGACCTGGGGCAGGCGCAGTGGCTCATCGTCGATGTAGACCCGGATGGTCTTGGCGTCGGGGACCTGGACGATCGCCTGGCCTTCCCGGGCGAGGCCGTAGGCGTCCTCGGCGTGCGAGATCGGCCAGGTCTCGTGGACACCGTTGATGAACGTCCCGTGTTCCTCGGAGTCGCGTCCCTCCGCCGGGTTGCCGCGCACCCCGAGGTAGCCGTTGCTCAGCGCGAAGAGAGTCTCGGACAGGCCGAGGTCGCTGCGGTCAGGGTGGGTCTCGTACCAACCCCATTCGTCGACCGGGTTGTTCTCGCGGTCGAGCCCCTCCACCGGGTCCGTGTCGTAGTGGTGCTGGTCGGCGCGGTATCCGGTGGGGAACAGTCCGTCGCCGTCTCCGTCACTGATCAGGTTGGTGTCGGACGCCGTGACCGGCGTGGTCACGGACGCCCTGTCGATGGGCCGGTTGACCACGGAGGCGACCCGGCGGCGGGCCGCGAGGAAGTCTTCGAATGCCGGATGGTTACCGCTCAGTCCGCTCATCGTCGTTACGCTCCCTGGAGTTCGGGTGGGGTGGATAGGTGGGTGGATGTGTGGCGCATCGAGGCGTCACCAGTCCGGACGGACCAGCTCCGCAAGGTCGGTGACGACCACATCGGCACCGGCGGCGAGCAGTGCGTCCTGCCCGGCCCCGCGGTCGACACCGACGGTCAGTCCGAAACCACCGGCGCGTCCCGAGGCTACGCCGGAGGTGGCGTCCTCGACGACGACGGCTACGGCATTGTCGACCCCGAGCTGCGCGGCAGCGAAGGCGTAGGTGTCCGGGGCGGGTTTGCCTGGCAGCTGATGCTCGGCGGCGACGAGGCCATCGACGACCAGCTCGAAGCGCTCCAGCAGGCCAGCCGCCTCCAGCACCTGCCGGGCATTCTTCGAGGAGCTGACGATGGCCACCCTCGGCGCGTCGGGACGGTCAGCCAGGGCGTCGAGCAGGGCGACGGACCCGGGGTAGGCGTTGATCCCTTCGTCGAGCAGGCGCAGGAAGTCAGCGTTCTTACGCTCCCCCAGGCTGGTCACGGTCTCCCGGTGTTCACCGCCGGTTGCCGGGGTGGCCGGGGTCTCCGGGGTGGCCGGGGAGTTTAGCGGGAGGGATATCCCCCGCGACTCGAGCAGACTGGCGATGCCCTCCAGACGGGCGCGACCGTCCAGATGGTCGAAGTAGTCCTGCTCGCTGTACGGCTCCGCCCCATGGGAGTCGAGGTAGTCGGTGAACATCACCGCCCAGGCCTGGCGGTGGAGGTCCGCAGTCGGGGTGATCACGCCGTCGAGGTCGAAGAGCACCGCCTGGTAGCCGGTGAGGTCAGGGCGCTCGGTCATCGTCGTCAGACTCCTTGGTGTCGCGGCGGGCGCGGTCGGTACGGGTCGGTAGCGGCCATGGGCCCGTTCGACCATTCGGTCCCCTGCGAGTCTAGGCGCGATCGGGCACCACCGCTGGCGGAGTCGCTGGACGCAACACAGGTGAAACAGTGCTGTCACTCCCGCTCCCTGTTGGTGCGGGCCGTGGAAAACACCCGGGAGTGGGAGTGAGGGAACGCACAGTGCACGGAGGTGCAACCGCGTGGGAAGAAGCGTCACAAAACAGTCCCAGGCCGTGACGTCCACCATGGACATCACGGCCCGGGACCGGGACGTCAGTGCTGATCAGGCTTGTCAGCGCTGGTCAGTGCTGATCAGACTAACCAGACTGATCAGTGCGAGAGGGCGTGATCAGTCTGTGTCACCTGGCATCAGGCGATGCCGTTCTTCTCCTTGAACTCGCGACGACGCGCGTGCAGGATCGGCTCGGTGTAGCCGGACGGGGACTCGGTGCCCTTGAAGATCAGGTCCTTGGCGGCCTGGAAGGCGACGGAGGCCTCGAAGTCATCGGCCATGTTGCGGTACTCCGGGTCGCCGGTGTTCTGACCGTCAACGATGGCGGCCATGCGCTCCAGGCCCTCGGTCACCTGCTGCTCGGTGATGACATCGTGCTTGAGCCAGTTCGACAGGATCTGGGAGTTGATGCGCAGGGTGGCGCGATCCTCCATCAGGTCGATGTCGTGGATGTCCGGCACCTTGGAGCAGCCCACGCCCTGCTCGACCCAGCGGACCACGTAGCCCAGGATCGACTGGCAGTCGTTGTCGATCTCTTCCTTGATCTGCTCCTCGGTCCAGCCACGCTCCGGCTGCACCGGCAGGGTCAGCAGATCACCGAGGGTGTCGCGACGGCCGTCGGTGAGCAGCTTCTCCTGGACGGCGAAGACATCGACCAGGTGGTAGTGGGTGGCGTGCAGGGAGGCGCCGGTCGGGGACGGGACCCATGCGGTGGAGGCACCCTCCTTCGGCTGGCCCAGCTTCTGCTCGACCATGTCGGCCATCAGCTCGGTCTTGGCCCACATGCCCTTACCGATCTGTGCCTTGCCGGGCAGGCCGTGGGCCAGGCCGGCGTCGACGTTGTGGTCCTCGTAGGCGAGCTTCCAGGCGGCGGTCTGCAGCTCCGGCTTGCGGACGACCGGGCCGGCCAGCATGGAGGTGTGGATCTCGTCGCCGGTGCGGTCGAGGAAGCCGGTGTTGATGAAGGCCAGGCGGTCGGAGGCGGCAGCGATGCAGGCGTCCAGGTTGGCGGAGGTACGACGCTCCTCGTCCATGACACCGACCTTGAGGGTGAAGCGGGGCAGGCCGAAGAGGTCCTCGACGTCGGCGAAGAGCTCGTTGGTGAAGGCGACCTCGTCCGGGCCGTGCTGCTTCGGCTTCACGATGTAGATCGAGCCAGTGCGGGAGTTGCGACGCTCATTGGCCAGCTCGGTGCCCGGGATGGCGCAGGCGGTGGTGATGACGGCATCCATGATGCCCTCGAAGATCTCGTCGCCGGCGGCGTCGAGGATCGCAGGGTTCTGCATCAGGTGGCCGACGTTGCGGACGAACAGCAGGGAGCGGCCGTGCAGGCGCAGCTCGCCGCCGTCGCGACCGGTGTAGATCCGGTCGTCGTTGAGGCGACGGGTGAAGGTCTTGTCGCCCTTGGCGACCTCCTCGGTCAGCTCACCGGTGTTCAGGCCGAACCAGTTGGTGTAGCCCAGGGTCTTGTCGGTGGCGTCGACGGCGGCGACGGAGTCCTCGAAGTCCATGATGGTGGAGACCGCGGACTCCAGCAGCAGGTCCTTCACACCGGCCTTGTCGTCGGCGCCGACCGGGTGGGACGGGTCGATCTGGATCTCGATGTGCAGGCCGTTGTGGCGCAGCAGGATGCCCGACGGGTCGTTCTTCTCACCGAGGTAGCCGGCGTAGACCTCCGGCTCGCGCAGCAAGACATCCTCACCGTTGATCGTCGCGACGAAGCGGTCGGAGGAGATGTCGTACTTCTCGACGTCGGCGTGGGAGCCGGACTCGAGCGGCACGGCCTGGTCCAGGAAGTTGCGGCCCCAGGCGATGACCTTGTCGCCGCGGACCTTGTTGTAGCCCTTGCCCTTCTCGGCGCCGTTCTCCTCGGAGATGACATCGGTGCCGTAGAGGGCGTCGTAGAGCGAACCCCAGCGGGCGTTGGCGGCGTTGATGGCGAAACGGGCGTTGAGCACCGGGACGACCAGCTGCGGGCCAGCGGTCTCGGTGATCTCGGTGTCGACGTTCTGGGTGCGGATCTCAAAGTCACCGGGCTCCTCGACGAGGTAGCCGATCTCCTTCAGGAAGGCGGTGTACTTCTCCGGGTCCTGGACGCCCGGGTTCTCGGTGTACCAGGCATCCAGCTTGGCCTGCAGCTCATCACGGACGGCGAGCAGCTCATGGTTGCGGGGGGTGTGCTTGGCGACGAGGGCGCCGAAGCCTTCCCAGAACTTGTCCTGGTCGGCACCCTGCACGCCGATGCGCGGAAGAACCGTACCGGAGACGAAATCGTAGAGGGTCGAGGCGACCTGGAGGCCACCTGCGGTGACGCGCTCTGTCTGCTGGTTACCTGACGTCATTGACTGCTCCTTCGTTGTCATTGCTCGTGTGACGGGAGTGCTGCCTCAGACAGCCCCTCCGGCGTAGATCGGGCACGTCTGAACGGCCTGATACTTCCTCACCAGACTAGGTGAGCCACGTCACCAGCGGGAGTGGAAGGTGCGTCAACATACCTTCAGCCACCCCCATGAGAACGCGGAAACAGGACGACGGGAGCACCCCGATGACCGTCGGGCAGGGTCCCCTTACGTGACAGACCTCTCTCGAACGCCCTGCAAGTGGGCAGATTTGACCACATTCTGGGAAGTTTTGTCCCACGTATAGAGACGTGATGTAAGCTCGAGTACCCGCTACCCCCGGCGTAACCCAGATCACCAGTAGCCTTTGACGTGCCCTTTTGCAGCGGTATGGTCATAGGAAGCCGATCCGGGTCCCACCCGTCGCCACGAGGCGATGTGTGGGTTAACCGGGATAACGCGCAGTTACCGCCACCCTCTCACCAATTCAAAGGGAGTTGAGTACTACATGTCGAACGTCGGACAGGCCCGTACCGCCGCCGAGATCCAGAAGGACTGGGACGAGAACCCGCGCTGGAACAACGTCACCCGCGACTACACTGCTGAGCAGGTCGCCGAGCTGCAGGGCAGCGTTGTCGAGGAGCACACCCTCGCCCGCCGCGGCGCCGAGATCCTCTGGGATGCCGTGAACGAGGAGGGCGACGGCTACATCAACGCCCTCGGTGCCCTCACCGGCAACCAGGCCGTCCAGCAGGTCCGCGCCGGCCTGAAGGCTGTCTACCTCTCCGGTTGGCAGGTCGCCGGTGACGCCAACCTCTCCGGCCACACCTACCCGGACCAGTCGCTGTACCCGGCGAACTCCGTCCCCTCCGTCGTCCAGCGCATCAACAACGCTCTGCTGCGTGCCGACGAGATCTCCCGCGTCGAGGGCGACGACTCCGTCGACAACTGGCTCGTCCCGATCGTCGCTGACGGTGAGGCCGGCTTCGGTGGCGCCCTCAACGTCTACGAGCTGCAGAAGGCCATGATCAAGGCCGGCGCCGCCGGTACCCACTGGGAGGACCAGCTCGCTTCGGAGAAGAAGTGCGGCCACCTCGGTGGCAAGGTGCTGATCCCCACCCAGCAGCACGTCCGTACCCTGAACTCCGCACGTCTGGCTTCCGACGTCGCAGGCACCCCGTCCGTCATCATCGCTCGTACCGATGCTGAGGCCGCCACCCTGATGACCTCCGACGTCGACGAGCGCGACCACAAGTTCCTGACCGGTGAGCGCTCCGCCGAGGGCTACTACTACGTCAAGAACGGCATCGAGCCCTGCATCGACCGTGCGAAGTCCTTCGCTCCGTACGCCGACATGATCTGGATGGAGACCGGTACCCCGGACCTCGAGCTCGCCAAGACCTTCGCCGAGGGCGTCCGCTCCGAGTTCCCGGACCAGCTGCTGTCCTACAACTGCTCCCCGTCCTTCAAGTGGTCCGCCCACCTGGACGACGACGAGATCGCCAAGTTCCAGAACGAGCTGGGCGCCATGGGCTTCAAGTTCCAGTTCATCACCCTGGCTGGCTTCCACGCCCTGAACTACTCCATGTTCGATCTGGCCCACGGCTACGCCCGCAACCAGATGAGCGCCTTCGTCGACCTGCAGAACCGCGAGTTCGAGGCCGAGTCCCGCGGCTTCACCGCTGTGAAGCACCAGCGCGAGGTCGGTGCCGGTTACTTCGACCGCATCGCCACCACCGTGGACCCCAACTCCTCCACCACCGCCCTGAAGGGCTCCACCGAGGAGAGCCAGTTCTAGTCCACTAGAACTGCGCCGGTTCCGGTCCGCCGGAGCTGCCTGGTTCCAGTCCGCTGGAACCGCCCGGCATCGCGGTCATCGCGACCGCCCGCCACATCACCCGCCCGGGTCAGACACACCGCAAGGTTGTCCGACCCGGGCGGGTTTCTTGTGCGCTCGTGCCGCGCCTCAAAGCGTCCCCGGCCGAGTCTCGGTTCAGCCTGGCCCGATCTTGAATCGGCCCACCCACGTCCTCGATCTGCCCGCGATGTCAGAAACGTGGGATGAAATGCTGTTATCCGGGCCCGAGATCAGCAATCGGTCCCACACTTCTTACATGGGCACCGCGGACTCGCTTCCCCTAGCTCAGCACAGCGCGCTCCTCTCCCCCAGGCGCAGCGCCACAGATTCCCCTTCATGTCATCGAAGGCGCAACGGTAAAGGCCTAAGGTGTCACCGCAGGCCGCGTCGCTCCACGAATCGACTCGGCGGCTTGTCCTCGTACAGACCCACGATCTGGCGACGGACGTGCTCACGGCGGCTGTAGGTCCCCTCACGGATCGCATCGTCGTTGTCGAAGCTGGAACCGATGGCCCCGGCGAACGTCCCGAGCGACGCGGTCAACCACGCCAGCTTCAGATAGCCCCACGGGAACGGCTCCGCGTCGACCTGGGCGCGGAAGAACGTGGTGTCCACGATCACCACGGACAGGATCACCAGGACCACGATCACGGTGGTGTAGATCATGATTGCCGCGACAAGCACCGTCCCCAGCGTCGCCCGGTTGTCCATCCGGGCACGCCACTTCTCCACACTGTCCGGCTCCCGGTTCGGCCACCGGTTCCACAATCCGTTGTGGTAGATCAGCCAGAAGGTCAGCGCACCGACGGCGAAGACACTGATCAGGAACATGCGCGGCACCGACACGGTGTGCGACATCTGCCACATTGAACCGTAGAAGATGCCGTAGGCGCCGGTGGCGATGGCGATGGCCAGACAACCGGTGAGCACCCGGTACAGCTGGGCGGGCTGGTTGGCGGCGATCATGCCGAGCAGCAACCGGAGGGAGCGTCCGAACCCGTCGATCACGCGGGTGGTGTCGGCCTCGGCGTCACCACCCTCGATATCCTCGGCCTCGTCGACGACCTCGCTGCGTCCCGCGCCGGCGGACTTACCGTGCAACAGGCGGCTGAGCTCCTGGCGCAGGCCCTCCTGGGCGCGCAGCACGCCGAAGGCCGGCAGGCAGAGCATCACCGCCCTGCCCCGGTTCACGGTCTGGCTGATCACGGGCAGTCGGGTGGTCAGCGGCAGGTCCGTGACGTAGACCAACCGGTCCCAACCATAGGTCTCCATCAGCCCGGCCGCGCTGTCGGACAGCCGCACGCTGCCGTCGAGGCTCATGGGCAGGGTGCCGGTGCGGAACTGGACCCTGGGGCGGTTCGCCGCGCGGAGCTGGTCGTCGGTGATGTCGGAGTCGTCGGGGCGGATCCCGAGTTTCTCCAGGACCCTGATCACCCGCTTCTCGGGCAGGCCGGGGTCAACCATGACCCCGATGACTTTGACCCGCGGCTCATGTCGCCGTCCGCCCCTCACCGGCTCGTCACTCATCTCCAGCCATCTCTCCTGCCACATGTACGGCGCTGTGGGTGTCGCCGAAGTCGAAGTACTGAGCAGAATCGTACTGCACACCCGCTCCTGTAGGCGAGGGCTATCGACGGCGAAACGCCGACACGGTTGTTTCTCCGGGCTAAACTTGATGAATGGCCATCCGCCGAAAGACCTCGATCCGCATCATGCTCGTCCTCGTGCTGCTGGTCATCGCGGCACTCACAGCGTTCTTCGCGCTGGCCCCGGGTATTGTCGACCGTTCGCAGAACCCCGTCGCGGACGACGAGCTACCCGAGGTTTCTGATGAGGCGGAGAGTGTTCACGACCGTACGGTCATCGTGGACATGCACTCGGACTCATTGTTGTGGAAGCGTGACTTCCTTGCCCGTCATGACAATGGGCACATGGACCTTCCGCGCCTGGAAGAGGGCAATGTGGCCCTGCAGGTGCTGTCATCGGTGTCGAAGTCCCCGCGCGGTCAGAACATCGACGGCAATGACGGCGACAGTGACAACATCACGTTACTGAGCTTCGCCCAACTGCAACCACCACGGACGTGGACGTCCCTGTTGCAACGCTCGCTGTACCACGCGGAGAAGCTGGAGGACGCCGTCGCGGACTCCGACGGTCGGTTGACGATGATCCGGACGAGCCGGGACATCGATGATCTTCTGGAGGCACGCGAGAACGGTGGGCAGGTCACCGGCGCAATGTTCTCCGTTGAGGGACTGCACAACCTCGAAGGTGACAGGGACAATGTGCAGGTCCTGTTCGACGCCGGGATGCGCATGGCGGGTTTCGCCCACTTCTTCGACAACGAGGTCGCCGATTCCGCACACGGTCGCGGGCACGGCGGTCTGACGGACCTGGGCCGTGACGTTGTTGCCGACCTCGAGGAACTGGGGGTGGTCATCGACCTGTCCCACATCAGCAGTGAGTCCATGGACGAGATCCTGTCGATCGCCACCCGGCCGGTCGTGGTCAGCCACGGCGGGGTCCGCGGCACCTGCGACAACAACCGGAACCTCACGGACGGTCAGATCCGCGCTGTCGCGGACACCGGCGGGGTCGTCGGCATCGGCTACTGGGACACCGCGGTGTGTGGGATGACCCCGTCTGCCGTGGTCGATGCGATCGAGCACGTGATCTCGGTCGCCGGCATCGGGTCCGTCGGCCTGGGCAGTGACTACGACGGCAGTGTCGAGGTCGGCTGGGACACCTCCCAGATCGCGGTGATCACCGATGAACTGTTGTCACGTGGTCATAGCGAGGACGACATCGCGGCGATCATGGGCGGCAATACACTGCGCGTCCTGCAGGACGTCCTGCCGGAGTAGCGGCGGGCGACCGGGGTCGCACCGCCGCGACAGGGGCACGGGCCCCGGTGCACTAGAGGTTGATCATGTGCCCCATGGTGCCCTCGGCGGCCTCCTTGATGGCCTCCGACAGGGTCGGGTGGGTGTGGACGTTGCGTCCGATCTCCTCGGCGGTCAGGTCGAAGCGCTGTGCCAGGGTCAACTCCGGCAGCAGCTCGGAGACGTCCGGGCCGACCATGTGACCACCGATGAGCTCGCCGTACTCGGCGTCCACGATGACCTTGACGAAGCCGACGCCCTCGTTGAGGCCCATGGCCTTGCCGTTGGCGCTGAACGGGAAGGACGCGACCTTGATCTCGCGGCCGTTCTCCTCGGCGTGCTTGCGGGCTGCCTCCTCGGTGTAACCGAAGGACGCGACCTGCGGGGAGCAGAAGGTGGCGCGCGGCATGTTGTTGTAGTCGCCGAGCTCCTGGGTCTCGGCACCGGCGATGGTCTCGGCGGCGACGACACCCTGTGCCTCGGCGACGTGGGCGAGCTGGAGCTTCGCGGTGACGTCACCGATGGCGTAGATGTGCGGGACGTTGGTGCGCATGCGCTCGTCGATGTCGATGGCGCCACGCTCGGTGAGCTTGACACCGGTGTTCTCCAGGCCGAAGCCCTCCACACGAGGGGCGAAGCCGATGGAGACCATGACACGGTCGGCCTTGATGGTCTCGGACTTGGAGCCGTCGGCGGACTCGATGTCGACCTCGACGCCCTTGTCGCCGCCGAGGTCGCGCACGGCGGTGGTCTTGTGACCGGTCTTCAGGTTCACGCCGAGCTTCTTGTACTGCTTCGCGATCTCCTTGGAGACGTCCTTGTCCTCGTTGGGCAGGACGCGGTCCATGAACTCGACGACGGTGATGTCGACGCCGAAGTTGGACAGGACGTAGGCGAACTCCATGCCGATGGCACCGGCACCGATGACGACCATGGACTTCGGGGCGTTCTCGTCGAGGATCTGCTCCTCGTAGGAGACGATGTTGCCGCCGATCTCCACTCCCGGCAGGGACTTCACCACGGAGCCGGAGGCGACGATGGCGTTGTCGAAGGTGATCTGCTTGCCGGCGTCGTCACCGTCGGTGATCTCGACGGTGTTGGCGTCGGTGAAGGAACCGACACCGTTGATCTCGGTGATCTTGTTCTTCTTCATCAGGTAGTGGACGCCCTTGACGATGCCCGAGGACACCTTCCGGGACCGCTTGTGGGCGGTGGTGTAGTCCATGCTGATGTTGTCACCGCTGATGCCGAAGGTCTTGGCATCGTGGGTGAGGATGTGCGCGATGTCCGCGTTACGGATCAGCGCCTTGGAGGGGATGCAGCCGACGTTCAGACAGACGCCGCCCCAGTACTGCTTCTCGATTACCGCGGTCTTCAGGCCCAGCTGTGCCGCACGGATGGCGGACACGTATCCGCCGGGGCCCGCACCGATTACTACTACGTCATAATGTTCAGCCACGGTGTCAAGGATACGACGTTTTCGTCGACACGTCCGCCCCCGGGGGACATGTCACAATGTTCTCCCGCAAAAACACTGGTCAGCGGGGTTACCCCCGGAGGGGCGTGGGTCAGTCTCAGAAGGGGGAGTTGACGATGAAGTTCGCGATCACCGACATGGTGTTGTGCAGGAGCCCACCGAGGAACTCATTCATGTTGACGATGGCTTGGTCGATGAAGGACAGGTTCACAGCGGTTCCTCTGGGTGGTCTCGTGGGTGGTCTCGAAACGAAGGGTCGGGTACATCATAGGCGACGATCCCCTCGTTTGGGAGACGAATTTCCAGGCTAGCCTTACACATATGCTTTCCAGCGGTTACACTAACTGGGTCTAATCCGTGAGATCCATCCCACGAACCATCGCCGCCCTCCGCTGGCACTGTTGCGTTCACTGACTTTCCCGAGGACCTGCATGAACAAGCGCGCCATCACCCGCGTCGCAGCCGCGGCCATCGCCACGGCCCTGCCACTCTCCGTCATCTCCGTCACCCCTGCACTCGTCGGTGTTGCCCAGGGCCAGACGGAAGTCGTCGCCCAGGAGGCTTCCAGCGCCCCGGCGTCCGACGTTGCCCCGGCAGAGATCCGCAAGAACTTCGAGACCCGCGCTGACGCCGACGCCGACAAGTACGTCGCGGAGGACGATTCGAGCTGGCGCAAGTGGGTCTACCAGGAGAATGGCGACGTCTACAACCGCATGGAGGAGCTCAAGGTCTACTCCCCTTCGATGGAGCGCGAGATCCCCTTCGTCACGATTCGTGCTCGTGAAGGCGACGACGACAACTCGATTGCCGGTCCCCAGTCGGACGACGAGGGTCAGGACATCCCCACGATCTACCTCCTCAACGGTGCCGACGGCGGCGAGGGCATCGCCAACTGGCTGCAGCAGACCAACGCGATCGACTTCTACGGAAACCAGATCGGCAACGTCAACGTCGTCATCCCGATGGCCGGCGCCTTCTCCTACTACACCGACTGGGAGGAGCCGAACGCCAACCTGGACAAGGACGGCCACGGCAACGGCGGCAAGCAGATGTGGGAGACCTTCCTCACCAAGGAGCTCCCCGGCCCGATGGAAGATCACCTGGGCGCGGCGAAGCCTGGCGCGAACGATGCCAACCGCGCGCTGATCGGCATGTCGATGACGGCCTCCACCGCACTGGTCTACGGCCAGCAGAACCCGGGCTTCTACAACTCCATCGCCTCCTACTCCGGCTGCCCCGCCACCTCCGGCGCCTGGGAGCCGACCGTCCAGATCGTCCTGGACCGCGCGCCCGCCCAGTACGAGGAGATGTGGGGCAACCCGAACGGTGAGGTCGCCAAGCGCAACGACGCACTGCTCAACGCCGACAAGCTGGCCGGCCAGCACAACGTCTACGTCTCCAACGGCTCCGGCCTGATGGGCGAGCACGACGTCCCCTCCGGCGACCGTCTCAACGGCAACCTCCTCGGCTCGATCACCCCAGCCACCGAGGGTGGTGTCATCGAGGGCATGACCAGCTGGTGCACCCACCTACTGAAGGCAGAGACCGACAAGGCCGGCATCACCCAGTCCTCCAACAACCTGGTCTACAACTTCCGCAACACCGGCACCCACCAGTGGGGTTACTGGCAGGACGACATGTTCGACTCCTGGCCCGTGATCTCCGAGGGCATCTTCCCCGGTCAGGGTGAGCAGGCCCGTCAGCAGGTTGCCGAGGCCAAGGCCGCCTACCTCAAGGAGAACCCGGGTGCCGGCAACGCCGGTTCCACCCCGGTCTCCTCGCTGCCCTCGCTGCAGGACATCACCGAGGCAGCGAACGAAGAGAACGCCGAGTAGGCCACGCCCCTCCCAGGAATCTCGTCGATGACCTTCGTCGTTCCTCCCTGCACTCCCCCCGCCCGGAACCTGCCGGCGCGGGGGTTGTTCAGCTGATGGGTACCGGAGCCGTCCGGGCCCTGTCGGCGGCGACACTCGTCGTCGCCGTAGCCGGCTATGCCGTCATCGTCATCGCCGGCCAGGCGATGGACACCGTCGGCTACGAGGCCTTCACCGTCTTCTGGGGCATGTTCTTCGCCCTCGCCGGACTGCTCGACGGGCTACTGCAGGAAACCACCCGCGCGGTCGCGGGCCAGCGGGTCGCGGCGTCCGATACGGTGCCGACCACCGCCCCGACCACAGCCGCAGCCACAACTTCAACCGCAGCCACAGCACCGGCGACTCCCGACACCGGACGCCGCCCGTCCGCGCGTCCTCTCCTGGTCACCGCCGGCTTCGCCGCCGTCACCGCCGCGCTCGCCCTGGGCACCGCCCCACTGTGGGACGACCAGGTCATCCCCGCCGACTCCGGACTGCACGGCTGGGGCGTGGCACTGCTCGCCGCCGGCCTGGCGAGCTACGCCTTCCAGGCCGCGGTCTGCGGACTGTTGTCCGCGACCACCCGCTGGGCCACCTACGCCTGGCTGATCAGTATCGACAGTGCGATACGCGTCGTCCTCGCCCTGGTGGCGTGGGTGGCCGGCTGGCACCTGCTGGCCTTCCTGGTGGTCACCGTCCTCGGCGCGTTCACCTGGCTCGGTGCCCTGCTGCTCTCGCCGGCCACCAGGTCACTTCTGGGCGAGGTGGCGGATGTCCCCACCGGGGAGTTCATCCGCCGCACCATCAAGGCGATGCTCGCCTCCGGGGCGAACGCGGTGCTGATCACCGGCTTCCCCGTGCTGATCACCGTCACCTCCGGCCCCGAGGTCGCCGCCGGTTCCCTGGCCGCCGTCATCACCGCAGTGACCCTGACCCGCGCGCCGGTGCTGGTGCCGCTGCAACGCTTCCAACCTGCCCTCATCGTCCACTTCACCACCCAGAGAAGCCGGACCCTGCGGGCGTGCCTGACCCCCTGCGCCCTGGTCATCGGTGTCGCAGCGTTCGGCGGGGTGGCGGCATACTGGCTCGCCGAGCCGATCATGCTGTGGTTCTTCGACCCTGAACTGGTCAGTTCCCCCACGGTGCTCGCGGCGCTGACCGTGGCGTCCGGCTCCACCGCCGTGCTGATGATCACCGGGTCGGCCGTCCACGCCGCCGAGCGCCATTCGCTCTACCTCGCCGGATGGGCGGTGGCGACGGTCGTCGCCGTCGCACTGCTCGCCGTCGACGCCTCGCCGGAGACCCGGGCGGTGTTGTCCCTGGGGCTGGCCCCGCTTGTCGGCGCGGCGGTGCACCTGGGGTTCCTGGTGGGACGCCCCGACGTGTCGTCGGCCACGTGGTCAGGCGGGAGCTTGGCCGGACCGTCCCGCCTCACCTCACTCAGGACGCAGCGGAATCGTCCGGCAGGTTCTTCCGCGAGAACGCCGCGACAATGACCAGGAAGACCACGGCCACCACAACGCCGGCCCCGAGCATCACCGGGTAGCTGAACCACTCAGACACCCGGGTGAGGATCATCGGGAAGAAGAAACCGATGTAGGTCAGGGTGTAGTAGGCGGCGGTCAGGCCGGCGAGGTCGTCCGGCCCGGCGATGCGCTGCACCTCGGTGAGCCCGGAGATCAGGCACAGACCGTAGGCCGCACCCAGCACGATCGCGACGACGATGGTGTTCCACACCGCGATATTCGAGGCTGCGGCACTGGCGATCGCCATACCGACGATGACCAGCAGAAGTGCGATGATCGGGCCGCGGGCGTTGTAGCTCGTGTTGATCTGCGGGCCGAACTGCTGGATGGCGAAACCCGAGGCCAGGCAGATCACCGTGAGCATGGCGGAGAAGGCCACCGGGGTCTCCACCTGGTCCTGGACCAGCCGCGGCATGATCGCATAGGACACACCGGCCGCGCCGAACACCCAGGGGGCGATCGGGGCGACGACAGTGAGGAAACGCGGGTGGCGGATCGTCGGGACGAGCAGGTCGGACCAGAAGGATCCCTTGACCTTCAGGTGCGCCGACTGGCGGGTCTCCGGGACGGTGAGCAGCCCGGCGACGGCGATCAGCGACAGCCCGCAGTGCACCAGGTAGGGCAGCTGGCCGGGGATCGGACCCCACTCGGCGAGCACGCCGGCCAGACCGGCGCCCAGGCCGAAACCGGCGGTCAGTGTCATGGTCGCGCGCTTGGCACCTGAGGACGACTTCGCCTTCGGGTCGAACGCCGGGGTGGAGAGTTCCTTGATCCAGGAGCCGCCGACCGACATGGCGATACCGACAGCCAGGCCGGCGAGGATGCGTCCGATGAACATGATCCACTCGGTGGTCTCGCCGATGGCGATGAACACACTGCCGAGCAGGGCGATGACCGGGGCCGGCAGCATCACGGCCTTGCGTCCGTACCGGTCGGACAGGGGACCGCAGATCAACAGTCCGGCCACGATGCCTACCGCATAGGAGACCAGCAGTGAGTCGACGTAGACATCACTGAACACCGCCTCCTGCCGGTAGAAGACGAGCATGGGGGTTGCTTCGTTGCCGCCCCAGGCGACGGTGAACACGGCGAAGACGACGAACATCCACGCCCGCGCGTCGCGGGAGCTGTGTGCTATCTGACCCATGAGCATATGGTAGGACCTCATTGTTGGTCAGGCACAGCCGCCCCCACAGAAACTGCACGTATCATCGGGGAGCATGACAACCACCGACGACACCTCAGCAATCGCCGCCAGCCTCACTCGCCGCGGCAAAGATCGTCCAGACACCCTCCGCAAGCAGGCTGACGCCGCTCTCCGCGCCGCCGTCGCCGCGGAACTCCAGGACGTCCTCGACGGCCGATGGGCCGAGGTCAAGGACGCCACCCGGGCCGTCATCACCGAGAAGAACCTGCGCCCCGACGACACCCTCGGCCTCGACGAGGCCCGGGAACGCACAGCGGCGCAGATGCACGACATCCTCGCCACCGGTGCCCCCCGCGGAACCTTCCGCACCGAGCACGGCGGCACCGGCGACATCGGCGCCACCCTCTCCGGCATCGAGACCGTCGGCGGCGCCGACCTCTCGCTGATGGTCAAGGCCGGCGTCCAGTGGGGGCTGTGGGGCGGAGCCGTGGAGAACCTCGGCACCGAACGCCACATCCCGCTGATCAAGGACATCATCGAGCTGCGCACCCTCGGCTCCTTCGCCATGACCGAACGCGGCCACGGCTCCGACGTGCAGTCCCTGGAAACCACCGCCGTCTACGACCGCGACACCCACGAGTTCGTGATCAACACCCCCACTCCCACCGCGGAGAAGTGGTACATCGGCAACGCGGCCAACCACGCCCGGATGGCCGCGGTCTTCTGCCAGCTCTACACCCCGGACGCCGATGGTGAGCTCGGCGAATCCCACGGCGTGCACTGCATCGTCGTGGAGGTCCGCGACGAGAACGGCCAGGCGATACCCGGCGTGGGCATCGGCGACCACGGCTACAAGGGCGGCCTGAAGGGTGTCGACAACGGCACCTTCACCTTCGACAACGTCCGGGTCCCGCGGGAGAACCTGCTCAACCGGTTCGCCGACGTCTCCGAGGACGGCGAGTACTCCTCGCCCATCGAGTCGGTCGGTGCCCGCTTCTTCACCATGCTCGGTGCACTGATCCGCGGCCGCATCACCGTCGGAGCGTCCGCCGGAGCTGCCGCACGCACCAGCCTGACCATCGCGACCCGCTACGCCAACCAGCGTCGCCAGTTCGCCCCGGACGACAGCTTGCCGGAGAACAAGCTCATCGAGCACCGCAAGCACCGCCTGCGCCTGATCCCACTGATCGCCAAGAGCTATGCGCTGCAGCTGGCGACCAACCAGCTGATCGCCCGGATCCACGAGCTGGAGAGTGCGGACATCGACCGCACCGACATGACCAAGGAGCAGCGCTGGGACCAGCGTGAGCTGGAGGCCCACGCGGCCGCACTGAAGGCCGCCAACACCGCCCACGCCACCGCCACGATCCAGGAGTGCCGTGAGGCCTGCGGTGGCGCCGGCTACATGACCGAGAACCTGCTGACCACCTTCAAGGCCGACTCGGACGTCTTCACCACCTTCGAGGGCGACAATGTGGTCATGGCGCAGCTCGCCGCCAAGGAGCTGCTCACCGGCTTCTCCCGCGAGGTCGGTGACCTCAAGCCACTGGAGCTTGTGCGTTTCGGCCTGGACAACTTCGGCACCCTGCTCAAGCGCCGGACCGCCGCGGACACCCTGATCCAGAACCTCGTGGACTCCTTCACCGACCGTGAGGAGACCTCCCTGTTCGACCCCGGCTACCAGGTCGAACTGCTCACCGAGCGGGAGGACCGGCTGCTGATGTCCCTGATCCGCCGGATCCGCCCGGCCCAGAAGATGGACCCCGCCGAGGCCGCCGACCTGGTCGACAAGGCCCAGGACCACCTGCTGGAGTGCGCCTGGGCGCATGTGGACCGCATCGTGCTGGAGAGCATGCTGGAGGCCGAGGCGTCCCTGCCGGACGGCGACTCGAAGAAGATCTTCGAGCAGGTCCGTGACGTATACGTGCTGGACATCATCCACAGCCACAGTGGCTGGTACCAGGAGCAGAATCTGCTGACCGGCACCCGCACCAAGGCCGCGCGGGCCGCGCTCAACGACCTGGTCGACTCCCTGGGCCCGTGGTCGCAGACCCTGGTGGACGCTTTCGCGGTGCCGGAGTCTGTCGCCGGGGTGCCGCTGCTCACCGCCGAGGAGGACATGGTGACGCGGGCACAGACGAACCCGGCCGCGGGAATGCCCGGAGCTGGCGGGAGCGCCGGGCCCGCCAAGAGTGCTGAGTGACGGCCATGCGACTGATCCTCAACGTGATCTGGCTGGTGTTCTCCGGCTTCTGGCTGTTCCTGGGCTACATCCTCGCCGGAATCATCGCCTGCATCTTCATCGTCACCATTCCCTTCGGGATGGCGTCCTTCCGCATCGCCGGGTACGTGCTCTGGCCGTTCGGACGCGACGTGGTGCCGTCCTCACGGTCGGGCATCACCTCGGGTGTGGGCAATGTGATCTGGTTCGTGGTCGCCGGTTGGTGGCTGGCGATCGGCCACGTACTGACGTCGATCCCGCTGGCGCTGACCATCATCGGACTACCCATGGCCTGGGCGAACATCAAGATGATCCCGGTGACGTGCTTCCCCTTCGGCACGGAGGTCGTGAGCGCCCGGCGGTAGTGCCCGCGGCAGTCCGGAAAATAATTTCTTCCGGTGTGCAACACATAGGAGTTGGCGTCGATATCCACAGTGAGACAGCTTGAGAGGAACCAGCCAGAGTTCCGGAGTTGTCGGGAATACCGAATCTGAAAAGGAAGGTCACACCATGATCGACACCATCTCTGAGTTCTTCACCACCGTCGTCGGACTGCTGCAGGTCGGCATCACCGGCTTCGTTGACGCCATCGCCGGCCTGTTCGTCTAGGAACAGGCTCCCCGGTCCACCATGTGACCGGGTCATGAAGAAACCCCGCGTGGGCCCTTGTCGGCCCGGCGGGGTTTTCTCCTGCGCAGCCACTCTCGCGGGGTGATACGGGGCGTCGCTGCGGGGTGCGGGGTGTCTAGGCCAACCCGAAGCCCGGGTCACGTCCCACGTACGCCATCAGGCGGATCGTGGAACTCGCATCGACAGGGGCCTCGACAGGGGCGCCGAACTGCCCACGCGCCTGCAACTGCTCCCCCAGTGACCGAAGCCCACCCAGGTTCTTCTCCGCGAAGTCCTCGTCCAACTCCACGTCCCGCCCCTGGGACCGGGCGAGGTCCCAGGTGTGCATGAATACGTCGGGGATGAAGAACCCGGTGGCATTCCGCTCCAGCGACTGTCCCGGGATCGGCCCGCGGGTCACAAGCGCCTCGGCCTTCTGCGGGTCATCCAGGGTCTGCTGCACCAGGGCAACGAACTCCACCCATGCTGCGCCCGGATCCTGTGCCCGGTCTACGCTGAGTTCGACATCGACCCCGACATCCTCCAGGGCCGGCCCGAACCAGCTGAGCAGGTGCCCGATCAGGTCCCGGGCCCGCCATTCGTCGCACGGTGTCTGGGCGTCCCAGTCAACATCCTCGGTCTGGGCGGTGAAGCCTGCGGCGACCTCACGGAAACGGTCGGCAGGCGCGCTCGGCAACGCCATGGTGAACCTCCTGCGGTGTCAGTGAACTTATGGGGATCAGTCGGGATCATGCTGAAAGAAACTGGTGTCCAGCGTACTCGTCAAGCCACGATCAGACCCTGGTTCCAACCCTGGACCAGCACGAACACCAGTGCCGCAACACATGCCACCATGACCAGGCTGTCGCCGGGCCCCGAGGCCCGGATCCGCATCGGGCCGGGCAACAGGTGCACCGACCCCCAGCGGTCCCCACCGACCGGGACCAGTGGAGCGAACAGGGGCACCCCGCTGCGGGTCACCGCGTCCCCCACACAATGGGTCACGCACCCGACCCCCACGGCTGTCGCCATCACCGGAGCCGACAGCATGTCCGGCATATCGCGGGCAATCAGCAGCGTCAGCCCGGCAGCAACCACCACCGACCCCACAGCTCCCCAGGTCCGGGCCCACGGCCTGGCCAAGGAATGCAACGCCAGCAGCACCAGCGTGGCGAAAATGACCAGGGTGAGATTCTGTGCGCCCAGGCTCACCGCCACCCACGTCGCTGCGGCAAGGAGGACGGCGAACAGCAGGGTGTGCGTGGTGGTGCGGTGGCCGCCGACGGTGCGTCCTTTCGCGCCGGTGAGCTCGGCGATCATCGCCGAGGCCCGGTTGACGAACACCGCCAGCAACCTGCTGACCGGACCCAGCACCCGGGCAGCTGTACCGGACGGGTGGTCCAGGTCCGGCAGGATCGCCGCGCCGGCAGTCACACCGATGAGTACGCCCGCCGCCGACGCTGTGACCGGCTGCCCGGTCAGCTCCGCGGTGGCCACAGCGACCACCGCCCCGGCGGCTGCCCCGGACATCGCGTGAGTGGGCCCCATGACCATGTGGCGTGCTCCTTCCTGCCGTCTCTGCTGTGTCACATTCGCGCGGTCGCGCGTGCATGAACAAGTTGTAGCAGGCGCCTCGGACACGAAAAGACCCCCGGCGACTGACGTCGTTCCGGGGGTCTTCTTCACAGAGCCGCTTGCGAGAATCGAACTCGCGACCTTTTCATTACGAGTGAAACGCTCTACCGACTGAGCTAAAGCGGCACAGGCGCATATCCTAGCCGACCCACACACGCCTGAACAAAACCGCACGAACACCACACCGACACCGACTCAGAACTGACGCTGGACCGGCTCAGGACCGGCTCAGACCTGCCCGCAGCACTCCTTCAACCTGCCCACCATCGCCGTCAGCGCCACCTCCGGCTTCACGTTGAAGCCGAGGGTCGTGCGGCACTCCGACACCGCGTCGATGCAGCGCACCAGGGAATCCGGGCGGTTGCGTCGGGCCAGCTCACCGGAGACCTTCAACTGGTCCGGGTGAAGATACCCCCCTACCGGCGCTCCGGAGTCGTCCACCGCGCCGGCGGCGAGCATCATCGCATCGCGGTACAACCCCGCGATGTCGATCAACGCCAGGTCCAGTGCATCCCGCAGCAACCGGGTCCGACGGTTCTTCTGCTCCTTCTCCAGCTCCTTGATCTGCCCGACCGATCCGACCTGCGCCTTGGCCACCCCGCGCCCCTTGGCGCCCACGCCCAGGGCGCTCTCCAGTTCGGCGACCTCCCTGGCATCGCGGTCGGCGACCGAGGCCGCGGCCTCCTCCGTCGCCGTCTTCACCAGCTCGGTGATGAACTGGTAGGCCCCGGCGCCCTCGTACACCAGTCCCGGCAGCCTTAGCGCGGTCGCCCGCTTCTGCCGGGCAGCGTCCTGCGAAGCCAGGTGCCGGGCCCGGCCGATGTGCCCGCCGGAGACGTCCGCCGCCCAGTTCGCCTGCTCCGGTGACAGGCCCAGCTTCTCATCGGCGAGCAGCACCGCCTCCACCTCCTGCTTCGAAGGGGTGGGGACGTACAGGTGCCGGCACCGCGACCGCAGGGTCACCGCGATGTCCTGCGGGTCGGTACTGGGGGCGCACAGGATGAACACGGTGCGCTCCGGCGGCTCCTCGATACTCTTGAGCAGGGCGTTGGCACTGGAGTCATTGAACCTGTCGGCGTCCTCGAAGACCACGATGCGCCACGGGGCGACCGTCGGCATCGCCGCGGCAGTCCGGATGACCTCGCGGGCCTCCGCCACCTGGATCACCACCCCGTCGGTGTGCACCCAGGTGATGTCCGGGTGGCTCCCCGCCGCCGCCGAGCGGCACTGATCGCACCGACCACAGCCCACGATATCGGGGTTGTCGCAGACCAGGGCGGTGGCGAAAGCTCTGGCCGCGACGCTGCGTCCTGACCCGGGCGGCCCGGTGAACAACCACGAGTGGGTCATCGCGGCGTCCTGTCCCCCGTCGGCGGTCGCCGAGGGCTCGGCGAAACGCCCCCCGGCCACCCGGCTGCGGGCCGCCGCCACCGCCGCACGCAGCGGCACGGTCACATGCGGGCTGAGGACGCTCGCGCCGAAGACGTCCATGGCGTCGGCGGCGTCGGTGTCGGTACTGTCCGCTGCGGTAGTCACACCCGACGAGTGTAGTCCGGCCGCACCGTGTCCGTGGCCTCGGTTACTCTGTAGGACATGAAGAAACTGGGTCAGTACATCAAGTGGGCGTGGGGCACCACGTGGCCGCTGTACGCCCTGTCCGTGCTGATCGTGAACGTCGCCGGCGCATTGGCCCTGGCCACATTCCTACGCTTCCTCGTCCCTCTGGGCGGGGCGCAGGAACTGGTGTCGGTCACCACCACGACCGCCACCCTCTACGGCCTCTACTTCGTCATCGCGCTCGTCGCCGGCATCTCGATGACCTTGTACTTCTTCGCCCCGGTGCTGCGATGGCAACGCAACCCGACCGCCTCTGACCCGGTCGCCATCCGCAGCCTGGTGCTGCGGATCCCCGCCATGCAGGCGACGTTGGGGGCAGTGTTGTGGGCGATCGGCGTGGTGATCTTCACTGTCGTCGCCCTACAGGTCTCCACGGCATGGGCGTTGACCGTCGCGGTGACCGCCGTGCTCGGCGGCGCGATGGTGGTGCTGATGACCTTCATGGTCGCCGAGCGGCTGGTCCGCCCCGTCGCCGCACGCGCCCTGGACCGCAGCCCAGCACCGCAGGAGCGCATCTCACCACTGTCGCTGCAGATCACCATGGTGTGGATCCTGACCTCGGCGGTACCGGTGATCGGCGTGGTCCTGATGGTGCTGGCACAGGCCACCTCATTCTTCCCCGGGGACGCCCGGAAGATCCTGCCCGGTGTCCTGGCGCTCAGCCTGACCGCCCTGTTCACCGGGTTCTCCGGAACCCGGATGACCACGATGACGGTGGTGGACCCGATCCGGGAGCTCCAGTACGCCATGAACCGGGTGCGCCGCGGAGATTCCCGGGCCCAGGTGCGCATCTATGACGCCACCGAGATCGGTGTGCTGCAGGCCGGCTTCAACGAGATGATGGCCGGGCTGCGGGAACGCGAGCAGGTCCGGGAGCTTTTCGGACGCTACGTCGGCGACGAGGTCGCCCGCCGCGCGATCGAGGAGCGGCCGGAGCTCGGTGGTGAGAACCGGTTCGTCGGCGTGCTCTTCGTCGATGTCATCGGCTCCACCGGGTTTGCCGTTTCCCGGGAACCGCAGCACGTGGTCAGTGCACTGAACAGCTTCTTCGACAAGGTCGTCGAGGTGGTGCACCGCAACCGGGGCATGATCAACAAGTTCGAGGGCGATGCCGCCCTGGCCGTGTTCGGCGCACCAATCCCGCTGGACGACATCGCCGGGCATGCCCTGACCGCCGCCCGGGAGTTGAACCTGGAACTGCAGGAGCATGAGCTGCCGGCCGGTATCGGTGTCGCCGTCGGTGAGGTCGTGGCCGGGCACATCGGCGCACAGGACCGTTTCGAGTACACGGTGATCGGCGATGCGGTGAACTCCGCGGCCCGGCTGACCGACCTGGCAAAGGACACGCCCGGCCAGGTGCTGACGAATGCGGCGACGCTGCGCCAGGCCAATGAAGCCGAGCATTCGCGGTGGACCGTGATGAAGTCGGTGGAGCTGCGGGGTCGTAAGTCGATGACGCAGCTGGCCCGGCCGATCCGTCCGACGCTGGCTGAGCGCGGGTAGTAGCGCGGGGCCGGGAGCGCGGGTAGGCGCGGGTAGTCACCAGGCAAGCGCGGTCACAGCCACCTTCTGACACCTCACTCCCGCTCCCGGGTGGTTTGAAGGGGTCAAACCACCCGGGAGCGGGAGTGAGAGCGCTGACGGGTGCCACGGCCGCACCGGGAGGGCGCCACGGGACCTGCAGCGGGGTATCAGGCCTTCTTCGTGGTCTTCTTCGCCGTGGTCTTCTTCGCCGTTGACTTCTTAGCCGTCTTCGTGGACTTCTTCGTCGTCTTCTTGGCGGCCTTCTTCGCCGGCGACTTCCGCGCCGACTTCGCCGACTTCTTGGCCGGCGAGCCACCGTCGGCGGCCTCCTTGGCACGACGCTCACTGAGCAGCTCATTGCCCCGGGCATCGGTCATGGTCTCCGGGGAGTCACCACGGCGCAGCGAGGCATTCGTCGTCCCGTCGGTGACATAGGCACCGAAGCGACCCTCCTTCACCGTCATCGGCTTGCCGGAGACGTCATTGTCACCCAGCTGCTTCAGCGGCGGTTTAGCGGCAGCGCGGCCCCGACGCTTCGGCTCAGCGTAGATCCGCCGTGCCTCGTCCAGGGTGACGGTGAAGATCTGCTCCTCATTCGCCAGCGAGCGGGAGTCATTGCCCTTCTTCAGGTACGCGCCGTACCGGCCGTTCTGGGCGGTGATCATCTCACCGTCGGACGGATCCACACCGACCTCGCGCGGCAGGCTCATCAGCTTCAGTGCCTCATCCAGGGTCACCGTCGCCGGGTCCATCGAGGCGAACAGTGACGCCGTCTTCGGCTTGAGGGTCTCATCCAGGATCTCCTTGATCCGCTTGGCCTTGCGGTTCTCAGCGGTCTTGGTCTCCCGGCTCAGCGGCTTCTTGCCCTCCTCGGCACGGGCGGCGTCATCGGCGTCACGCTCGGCCTCGACGGTCTTCTCCGCCTCCGCGGTGACGCGAGCCTCCTCATCGTCCTTCACCTTCTCGGTGACGTACGGCCCGTAGCGTCCCTCACGAGCCATGATCATCCGGCCGTTGGCCGGGTTCACCCCGACCTCACGACCACCCTGCGGGGTGGCGAAGAGCTTCTCGGCGACCTCGAGGCTCAACTCGTCCGGGGTCATCGACTCCGGCAGGTTCGCACGCTGCACCTCCGGCTCGGTGCCCTCGGGGGAACCGGCGGGCACCGGCTTGGTGCGCTCCAGGTAGGGGCCGTAGCGTCCCACCCGGACGATGACGGGGATGCCGTCGGCGTCGTCGAACAGGTGCAGGGAGTTCACCTTGCGGGCGTCGATCTGCTCCAGGTTGTCGCCGACCAGGTGCTTCAGGCCGCCCAGCCGGGCGACGGTGTCGGCGGTGTTGTCGGACGCCTTCTCGTCACCGAAGTAGAACCCCCGCAGCCACTGCGAACGGTCCTGGTCACCGCGGGCGATCTCGTCGAGCTCGTCCTCCATCGAGGAGGTGAACTCGTAGTCCACCAGCGAACTGAAGCTCTGCTCCAGCAGACCCACCACCGCGAAGGCGACCCAGCTGGGCACCAGGGCGGAACCGCGGGCGACGACGTACCCGCGTGCCTTGATGGTGTTGATGATCGAGGCATAGGTCGACGGACGACCGATGCCGAGCTCCTCCATCGTCTTGACCAGGGAGGCTTCGGTGAAGCGGGCGGGCGGGTTGGTGGAGTGACCGTCGGCGGTGACCTTCTCCGTGGTCAAAACGTCGCCCTCGGTCAGCACCGGCAGCGCCTTCTCGGCGTTGTCGGCGACATTGCGACCGTCGGCGGTCTGCGTGGTCTCCACGTAGGCCTTGAGGAAACCAGGGAAGGTGATGGTGCGTCCGGTGGCCTGGAAGTCCACGTCATTGCCGGTCTTCGCCGTGCCGGAGACGGTGACCTTCATCGAGGTACCTCGGGCGTCGGACATCTGCGAGGCGACGGTGCGCTGCCAGATCAGCTCGTAGAGCTTGAACTCCTCGGCGTCGAGCTGTCCGGCGAGCTTGCCGGGGGTGGCGAAGGTCTCGCCGGCCGGACGGATCGCCTCGTGCGCCTCCTGGCTGTTCTTCACCTTGCGGGTGTACTGACGCGGCGCATCGTGCACGTAGGACGGCCCGTAGAGCTCCTTGGCCTGCTGCCGGGCGGCGTCGATGCCGGCCTTCGACAGGCTCGTGGAGTCGGTACGCATATAGGTGATGTGGCCGTTCTCGTAGAGCCGCTGCGCGATACGCATCGTGCGGTCCGAGGAGTAGTGCAACTTGCGGCCGGCCTCCTGCTGCAGCGTGGAGGTCATGAACGGCGGGTAGGGGCGCCGGGTGTACGGCTTCTCCTCCACCGCGGTGACGTTCATCGACGCCCCGGCCAGCCCCTCGGCCAGGGCTTCGGCGGTGGACTTGTCGATGACGGTGACATTCTCCTGGGCCTTGCCGGTCTTCAGCACACCGTCGTCGCCGAAGTCACGGCCCTGGGCCACGCGCCTACCGTCGACGGCGGCGAGGCTCGCCTGGAAGGACATCGGGTTGGCCGAAGCGTCCTGCCCGGCCGCAGCCGAGGCGGCACCGCTGGCGTCGAGGGTGGCGGTGAGGTCCCAGTACTCGGCGGAGACGAACGCCATGCGCTCGCGCTCACGCTCGACGATCACGCGGGTGGCCACGGACTGGACGCGTCCGGCCGACAGTCGCGGCATGACCTTCTTCCACAGCACCGGGGAGACCTCGTAGCCGTAGAGACGGTCGAGGACACGGCGGGTCTCCTGGGCGTCGACCAGGTCGTGGTCGAGCTCGCGGGTGTTCTCCGCGGCCTCCTTGATGGCAGCCTCGGTGATCTCGTGGAAGACCATGCGGCGCACCGGCACCTTGGGCTTCAGGACCTCCAGCAGGTGCCAGGCGATGGCCTCGCCCTCACGGTCGGGGTCTGTCGCGAGGTAGACGACATCGGACTGCTTGAGCTTGGCTTTGAGCTCGGTGACCTTCTTCTTCTTGTCCGGGTTCACCACGTACAGCGGCTCGAAGTCGTCGTCGACGTTGACCCCGAGACGGGCCCAGGGCTCCTTCTTGTACTTGGCGGGGACGTCGGCGGCACCGCGGGGGAGGTCGCGGATGTGCCCGACAGAGGCGTCGACGAGGTAGTTGTCGCCCAGGAAGCGCTGGATTTTCTTCGCCTTTGTGGCCGACTCGACGATCACGAGTTTCTTGCCACCGGTCGCGGTGTCCTGCGCTGCCATAGAGATTTCTCCCACCTTCTCAATCCTCGCCGGTGTCTCCCGGCCTCCACTCTGTCCAGGGCCGGGATCTGCGGTGTCCGGCACCGTGATCACGACGCACAGAGGGGTTCGAGGTGAGACCATACACGTCACTGCGGACAAGAGTCGGCAAACCCTGCCCCCTGGGGGAGTCGGGGCCCGCCTTCCGGCAGGGCGGGACGCCCTTCCTGACGTCATATCCGACGTCCTCCCCGATGCCCCTCCCGACAGCCGCCTACTCGGCCGTCCCGTGGTGCTCCAGTTGCCCGCGACCTCAGGCGTCGGCGACGGTGAAACGCTGACGACGGTGGGCCGGGGTCTCCAGCTCATCCAGGGTCGCAACGGCGAAGGTTCCGGCGGTCACGGCAGCACCAGCGGGGTGGTCGCCGCCGAGGTCGTAGGACGCTGCCGCTGGCCCCGGGCCGATCTCCGGGGCGGGTGCCAGCATGACCCAGTCAAGGTTCTCGGGCGATGTCTTGTAGAGGTCGAGGATTTCAGCGAAGGACTGTGCCTCAGGCTTGTACGCCTCCGGGAACCCGGGGGTGTCGAGCAGCATCGTCCCGTCCTCGGTGAGGGTCGCACCTGCGCCGCCCACAATGAAGAAACGGGTGTTCGCTGCCACCGGTGACTCGGCGAGTGCCGGGACCAGGGCGGCGTGGGCGTCGATGATCGGCTGGACGGAGCTGCCGTCGCGCGGGCCGGGGACGGAGATCACCACGATGTCGGCGTCCTGTGCTTTGGCGACGACGTCGGCAGCGTCGGCAACCTCGCCGGTGACGTAGGTGACGCCGTCGACGGTGTTGGACGGCTCGGTGCTGCGGGAGACCCCGGTGACCTGGTGTCCGCGGTCGGCGGCCTGCTGGGCGATGTCGTGGCCGACCATTCCGGTGGCACCGTAGATGGTGATTGCGCTCATGCTGTTCCTCCTGGTACTTCGTTGCTGATGTATCGTTCGGAACCCACCGTAACCACGTCACTTCCCTTTGTAAAGCGACTTCCTGAATGACTTTTTCTAGCTACGGCCTGGTGGTAGCGTGACCCCTATGACGATCCCAGCATGGAACCCCGCCGCGCGCGAGTGCCCGAGCCGCAGCCTCTTCACCGAAGTCGGCGACCGGTGGAACATGCTGATCATCCTCGCCCTTGAGAATGGCACTCTGCGCAACCGCGACCTGCAGGCCGCCGTCGACGGCATCTCGGACCGGGTCTTGTCCCAACGCCTGTCTGCACTGACCGCCGACGGCCTGGTGGCACGGACCGCCTTCCCCGAGATCCCCCCGCGCGTGGTCTACGACCTCACCAACCTGGGCCGATCAGCACTTTCCCCGATACACGCCCTGTTCGACTGGACCGTGCAGAGCATGGACGCCGTCGTCTCCCACCGCGAGGACCACTAAGGCGCCCGACCGCACTTCAGCGCCGTCGTCCACGGTTCCACCACCTCCGTGTCATCGCACCGTGCTCAGCGTCATCCAAGAATGTCGATCCGACCCTCCTGAACGACATTCTTCGATGACGCTGGACACTCTCCGATGACTTCCCAGCACTCACTACCCAACCCGGCGGATATGTAGTTGAATGATCGCATGGACTCAAGGGGGCGAGGCCGGGGTGGACTCTCATGACACATCCTCACATGGCAGCACACATTCATCGGCGACATCCGCGACATCGGCGACTCCGGCGACTCCGGCGACAACCGATCAAAACAGCAGATCAAGTCTGAAATCAGCACTCCCAGGACACACCCCGGAGTGCACACCGTCCGACTGGTACCGCAACCGGATCTCCTGGCGACACAGCAAGCGACGGTCTCCGCTGGCCGGCCGGCGGCCCCTGGCAAGGGCTGATCTCATCAGCATGGGGACCACCCGCGCGTCGATCCGGGCCAACTACACCCGCATCGAATACGGCATCTACCTCAACAACGACAGTCTTCTTCCGGAGACCACGGATACCGGTCACACCAGGCGCCGACGCATTCCCGCGGCCATGCTCACCCTCGCCCACCTGATTCGGCACCCAGACCGCATCGCTACCGGCTTCGGTGGGGCATCAGCCTACGGAATGACGTACTTCGTCGAGGAGGAACTGCTTGAGTTCCTTTCCTCTCCAGGTTCATCCCCCACCAGGGCACCCGACCATGTCCTGGTACGCCCCACCCGGCACCACCCCACCCATCTCTTTTCCGCGGAGACCTTGAGCGGCGACTTCGACGGGCTTCGGGTGGCGAGCCCAGGGACCACGTTGTCCCACATGCTCCGGCACATCATGGAGACGACAAGCTCCGACGGTCGACAATGGACCGCTCCAGACCTCACCTCTCTCCGCCCCGAACTGTCCCCGGAGTTCATCAAGTGTGTCCAGGTCTCCGACAGTTTCCACCAGGCCCTCGGAAAGACCCGGCCGGGCAATCCCGATGCACTGCGCGTCCCAGGAGGCGCCGATGCTCTGCTCAGGGCCAAGGTACTGGGATCAACGGATGTCGGGGCGGAGTCTCCACCAGAGACGATGCTCCGGTTGGTGGTCAGTGATCTTGCCTCTGGCCTGCGCAGCCAGATCCCGGTATTCAAGGAGGACGGTTCCCTACTCACGGTGTCTGACCTGGGCTGGGAAGAATACGGCGTGCACCTGTTCTACGACGGTATCCACCATCTCCATCGTTCGCAGCGCGACCATGATTCAAAGGTGCTGGCGGCACTAGAACGCAACGGAGGCCAGGTGATTCGGGTCGTCGCCGAGGACCTGAAGGACCCCGACGCTGTCATCGCACTACGCGAACGGGTCAGCGAGGCGCTCCGGTAGGACGGGACGCCCAGGTAAGGCGTAACGCCCGGGCAGGACAGGACCCCCTCACCTCCACGTCATCGCACCGTGCTCAGCGTCATCGAAGAATGTCGCCCACAAGGCCCAGGACGACATTCTGCGATGACGCTGTGCACACTTCAATGACGCACTGCCCACCGAAACGCCGCGATCTTCATAGCTCCCGGATGCAGCCCCCGGACATGACGAAACACCGCCGCCACCGGAGATTATCCGGTGACGGCGGCGCGTCAAGGTTCCGCCGAAAAACGGAACCACCATCTGATCCCGTCCCTTTTTACGGGGACGGCGCCAGAAGTCTTAGAGAGCGGTGACCTGCTGAGCCTGCGGGCCCTTGGCGCCCTCGCCGATCTCGAACTCGACCTGCTGGTTCTCCTCGAGGGTACGGAAGCCGTTGCCCTGGATCTCGGAGTAGTGGACGAAGACGTCGTCGCCGCCATCGTTCGGAGCGATGAAGCCGTAGCCCTTTTCGGCGTTGAACCACTTGACGGTTCCCTGTGCCATGTTCTTTCCTTACTTACTTTCTCGGTGATCGGTGCCCTGCCAACTCTTCGCAGGAACACCGGGCCGATGCTCGAACCACCCGGATGGTTGGTCCGTTCGCATGCAAACAACTCCCGCGAACGTTTTACCTACTGTCTGCGGGTGAAACCGTAAAAAGCAGCGAGCAAAGCGACGCACAGAAACTGTGACCAGCCACCAGTGTTCCACGTTCGGCTGTCAAACACCATATGAATCACCGCATTCTCCGCAAACACTCAGTTCGGCCCCTGGGCCGACGCGCGGACCAGGGTGTTTCTACACTGTTCACCATGAGTGATTCCTATGGTGCCGAACTACTGGACATCCTTGTCCCGGCCGTACCGGAATCGGCTGCAACAGCAGATCCCCCGCCGACGGCACTGACACCGACACCGGCGGACGATCCCTCCCCACTGACCCACTCCCGCACCGAGCCCGCCCGTCACGCACAGCCGGTGACCTGGCCAGACTGGGTCAACCCGGACCTGCGCGACCACCTCGTCGACGCCGGGGTCGCCACACCCTGGAGCCACCAGGTAGCCACCGCCGAGCACGCCTGGGCCGGTCGTGACGTGGTGGTGTCCACCGGCACAGCCTCCGGGAAGTCCCTCGGATACCAGCTCCCGGTCCTCTCCTACCTCGCCGCCGAGCGCAACCCGACCACCAGCCGACCCACCGGCCGACCCGTCGCCCCCACCGTCGGCCGCACTACCCCCGCCGCAACCCCGGCCACCGCGTCCTGCCTCTACCTCTCGCCCACCAAGGCGCTGGCCCAGGACCAGCTCGGCACCCTGGCACGGCTGTGCTCGGCGGTGCCCGCTCTGCGCCACGTCATGGTCGCCTCCTATGACGGCGACACCCCACCGGAGGCCCGCCGCACGATCCGCGACGAGGCGCGCATCATCGTCTCCAACCCGGACATGGTGCACGCCTCGATCCTCGGACAGGCCACCCGCTGGTCGCGCCTGCTGCGCACCCTGCAGTTCATCGTCGTCGACGAATGCCACGTCTACCGGGGCGTGTTCGGCGCACATGTCTCCCTGATACTGCGTCGCCTGCTGCGCTTGGCCGAGCAGGCCGGGGCCCGTCCCACCGTGATCCTCGCCAGCGCCACCACCGCCGACCCTGCCCGGCACGCCGCCCGACTCACCGGACGCGCCGTCACCGCGGTGACCGCCGATGGTTCCCCTCAGGGCGAGCGCACCGTCGCACTGTGGGAACCCGGCTTCATCGAGGGCCGGGTCGGAGAGCACGGCGCGCCGGTACGCCGGGCCGCGACCACCGAGGCCGCCGGGATCATGGCCAGGCTGATCGGTGAGGGAGCCCGCACACTGACCTTCGTACGCTCCCGCCGCGGTGCCGAGATCACCGCCCTGGCCTGCGCCGAGGACCTCGCGGCGGCCGGACGTCCCTACGACGCCGCACGCATCGCGTCCTACCGCGCGGGCTACACCCCGGAGGCCCGCCGGGAACTGGAACAGCGCCTGGACAATGGCGACCTGCTGGGCCTGGCCGCCACCAGCGCACTGGAGCTGGGCATCGACGTCGGCGGCCTGGATGCGGTGGTGACCTGTGGTTTCCCCGGCACGGTCGCCAGTTTCCGGCAACAGGCAGGACGTGCCGGACGCCGCGGTCAGGGCTGCCTGGTGGTCATGGTCGCCGCCGACAACCCACTGGACACCTACCTGGTCCACCACCCCGAGGCGCTGCTGGACACCCCGGTGGAGGCGAGCGTGTTCAACCCGTCCAACCCCTACATCCTGGCGGGCCACCTGCTGTGCGCCGCCGCGGAAGCACCACTGACCAGTGCGGACATCAGCCGGTTCAGCGACTCCGACCCCGGCCAGGTCCACCGGGTGATCGAGGGGCTTCTCACGGACGGTTCGCTGCGTCGCCGGCCACGGGGCCTGTTCTGTGACCTGGAGATCGCCGGGCAGGTCCACGGCCGGCTCAACATCCGCGGCGGGGCCGGTGAGGAGGTCGTCATCGTCGACGGTGAATCCGGCCGGGTGCTCGGCACCGTCGACGCCGCCCGCGCGGTCGGCGACGTGCACGACGGGGCGGTGTACGTCCACCAGGGCGAGAGTTTCGTCGTCGATGAGTTGTCGCTGGCGGACTCGGTGGCCGTGGTGCACCCCGAGACACCGGAGTGGACGACCCGCCCGCAGGAAACCACCGACATCAGGGTGGAGCAGGTGCACCGTACCCGGCAGATCGGCGGTACCCCGGAGGAGGATTCGGGATCGGTTTCGGGTTCGGATTCGGGTTCGGATTCGGGGGTGTGGCTGGCCGATGTCTCCGTCGAGGTCTCCCACCAGGTCACCGGCTACCAGCGTCGACTGTCCGACGGTGAGGTGCTGGAGACCGTGCCCTTGGACGTGCCTGCCCAGCGGCTGCACACAAGGGCGGTGGCCTACACCGTCCAGCCGGACGTCCTGCTCGACCTGGGTATCGAGGAACCGTTGTGGCCCGGCACGCTGCACGCCGCCGAGCATGCGGCGATCGGGCTGCTGCCGCTGCTGGCCACCTGCGACCGGTGGGACATCGGCGGGGTGTCCACGGTGCTGCACGCCGACACCGGACTACCCACGGTGTACGTCTACGACGGTTACGCCGGTGGCGCCGGGTTCGCCGAGGCCGGTTTCGACCGGTTCGCCGCGTGGATGTCCATGACCGCCGATGTGGTGGGGGACTGCGGGTGTGAGTCGGGCTGCCCGTCGTGCGTGCAGTCTCCGAAGTGCGGCAACGGCAATGATCCGCTGTTCAAGCATGGTGCCGCGGTGTTGCTGCGCGCATTGGCGGACGCTGCATCGCAGTAACTGGACGTATCGTGGGGAAAATCACACCACGTTCACGAGGAGTCCTCCGTGCCCCGCACCCTGCCGTCCCGCACCGTCCGCCGACCCCGTTCTCGGGCCAGCGCCGCAGTCCTGTGCACTGCAGCGATGGTGGCCACGGGAATTGTCACAGGGACGGTGACGGCGTCCGTCACCGTCCCCTCGGCCGGGGCCGCCCCACTGGACGCCGGCTCACCGGTCAGCGATCCGGGCCCGAACCGTGTCACCCCGGACTGGTCAGGGCTCGATGTGACCGGCGGCATTCCACTGTCGGACGAGGTGGGCGTGCCCGCCGGCGACGTCCCGTTGAACCCCGGTCTCGGCCTGGCCAGCGCCGGGGAACAGCACCGTTTCGCCTATTCCACCCACGACCAGCACGGGGATGTCGTGGCGTCCACCGCCGCGGTCTTCCTGCCCACCGGGGATGCACCAGCGGGCGGGTGGCCGGTGCTGGCCTGGGCGCACGGCACCGTCGGGCTCGGCGACGAGTGCACCCCGTCGGCGCAGAACCGCAGCCCCCGCGACACCGGATACCTCAACCACTGGCTCGATCAGGGCTACGCGGTCGTCGCCTCGGACTACACCGGTCTCGGAACGCCAGGACTGATGAGCTACCTCAATGGGTCAGTGACCGCCGCGAACGTCATCGACTCCGTCGCCGCGGCGAACAAGCTGGACTCGGTGGGGACGGACCTGTCGACGCAGTGGGCGGTCATCGGCCAGTCCCAGGGAGGCGGGGCCGCCCTGCACGTCGCCCATGAAGCCACCGCCCGCAGCCGGGAGGCCGGACTGGACTACCGCGGGGCGGTCGCCACCGGCGCTCCGGCCTATATCGAGGAGCTGGTGCTGGCCGGTTCGCCGTCCTTCCCGCCGGTGGTGCTGCCAGCGGGTCTGAACGTGTACTCCGCCTACATCATCGCCGGGTTCCGCGAGGCCCACCCGGAGATCGACGTGGATTCCGTGTTGACCGCCGAGGGTCGCCGCATCGCCGACATGGCCGAGACCGCCTGCTACGGGGCACTCGAGGGGGCGTTGGACGGGGTGAACATGGCCAACGCCTTCGCCCGTCCCCTGCGAGATGTCCCGGGACTTGAGCCGGCACTGCGCGACTACATGGCCACCCCGACCAGTGGATACGACCGTCCGGTCTTCCTCGCCCACGGCCTGCGTGACATGGACGTCCCCACCCCGGTCGGGCTGGTGTTGAACTCGGAGATGTGGCTGAAGCAGTTCACGGGTGACGCATCGGCGAATGCGCAGGTGAATGTGCGCTGGTACGACGCCGACCACAGCGGGGCCATGGTGGCGTCGATGAAGGATTCCACCCCGTTCCTCGAATCACTGTTCCGGTAGCGACATCCCCAGGCTAAAGTTAGCGTCACCTTGTCCCGGCATGTGCTGAGTTCTACTGACGTTTCCTGGAGTCACTGTGCCAATCTTCCTCTCCCCGAATCGACCTGCCCGCACCCGGCGTACCGGACGCACCGAGCGTGCCGAGCGTGCCGAGCGTCCTGCACATGCAGGACGCACCGCGCGCACGGTATGTGCGACCGCCCTCGTCGCCGTCACCGCTGCGGTGACCGCTCCGGTCGCCGCGGCGCAGTTCGCACCGGCACAGCCACTCATCCCGGGTTCACCGATGCAGGATCCGGTGGCGAACTGACCGAGCCGAACTGGTCGGGGCTCGACGTGAGGGGAGCTTCCGCACTGACCGGTGACCTGGAACTACCGGACACCGCGGGTACCGCTGTGAAGGAAGTGCCACTGGACACCCCGATGCACATGCCGGACGCCGCGCTGAACCAGCGGTTCCTGTACTCCACCGTCGACCAGCACGGCGAGATCGCCGGGGCGACATCGGCGGTGTACCTGCCCGACGGTGAGGCACCGGAGCAGGGGTGGCCGGTGATCGCCTGGGCCCACGGCACCGTCGGTATCGGCGACGACTGCACGCCCTCGGCGGGCCACCGTAACGATGCCGACACCTCAACCACTGGTTGTCCCAGGGGTACGCCGTCGTCGCCCCGGACTACACCGGTCCCGGCACCCCGGGGTTGATGAGTTACTTCAACGGACAGGCCACCGCCACCAGCGTGGTCGACGCGGTGGTCGCCGCCCAGTCCCTGGACTCCACCGCCGGAAAGCTGTCGACGAGGTGGGCGGTCGTCGGCCAGTCCCAGGGCGGTGGAGCTGCCCTGCATGTCGCCCATGATGCGGCCGGACGCAGCGCTGATGCGGGCCTGAATTACCGTGGTGCGGTCGCCACCGGCGCCCCGGCCTATATCGAGGAGTTGGCGTTGGTCTCTGGTCCGTCGTTCCCGCCGGTGCCGTTGGGTGGCAGCATCAACGCCTATCTGGCCTACTCCATCGCGGGATTCCGTGATGCACACCCGGAGATCGACGTGGACTCGGCACTGACCGACGAAGGCCGGCGGATCGCCGATGCGGCGGAGACCTCCTGCCTGCGTGAACTACGCCAGGCGTTGAATGCGACCAATATCGCCACTGCCTTCAGCCGTCCGCTGGCAAGTGTGCCGGGCCTGGAACGGGCATTGCGCGACTACATGGCCACCCCGACCGACGGTTACGACCGGCCGGTGTTCCTGGGCCACGGGTACACCGACATCGATGTACCGAGCCCGATCGGCCTGGCGATGCATTCCGAGGTGTGGATCAACCAGTTCACCGGATCCAATGAGCAGGTCGAGGTGCACTGGTACCCGCAGGACCACTCCGGGACGGTGTGGGCGTCGACCGCTGACTCGGAACCGTTCCTGCGGCGTATCTTCGCCTGACCTGGTCCACCGCCGGGAACTCACTGGCCCACCGGCCCGGCCGACGCCGTGGCATCGCGTGATGCCACCCGGACGTCGACGGCGATGCCGGTGACACCGGGGGTTCCGTGGCTGGTCGTCGTCCCATCGATGGTGCGACAGGACATCAGTTCCGCCCCATTTCCGGTGGCGACCTGTGCCGCTACCGAACAGGCCCGGGTTTCCCCGGCGGTCAGCAGGACGGTTGCCGCAGACACCGCGACCAGATCGGCTGCGGCGACGGCACGGTGATGGCTGACCACCTCGATCGTTGCCTGCACGATCAGCAGACAGCAGGCGATGATCCCCAGGACCACTGCGGCACCGATGATCGTCACCGAGCCGTCGTCGCCGAGCACCCGGCGCGGATGACCAACTCCGTTCTCAGTCGGGTTCATTGACGATCACCGCCGTCGCCGAGATGTCGAACAGTCTCCCCGGCACCACCACGGTGACGGTGAGCAGGTCGAGGCTGTCTCCGTCCTGCGCTGTCACCGCTGGCTGTGCCGTAGCCGTCTGTGAGACCGCCCCCGACACCGTGACCTGCGCGTCCGGGTCCGCGGCGGCGACAATCGTGCGGGCGGACGCCCCGTCACCCAGGGCGGCCGCCCGGGCGGCGTCGCGGGCCATCCCCACCGCCGACAGGTAGGTCGCCAGGGTCATGACCCCGGTGATGACCACCCCGATGACCGCGGTGATCGCGGTGAACACCACGGCTGCTTCGACCGTGACGTAACCCCGGTCGTCACCTGCCGGTGGGAGGAACACCGGCTTACTCGTCCAGTGCGCGCTGGAAGATGGCGGTCAACGCCGACTCCACCGCGTCCGAGGTGACGACCATGTACAGCAACGCTCCCAGGGCGGCTGCGGCCACGCATCCCAGGGCGTATTCGATGGTCGACATCCCCCGGTCATCATGCAGGACGGTGTCTATCACCCCGGAATCCGCCACCTCCGCGGCCCGCTCCTGCTCCGCGGCCTGCTCCTGCTCGGCGGCACGGGACTGTGCGTCCGGTTCTGCTGCGATCGTCTCATGTGCGGTCGTCTCGTTCACGGTCGTCTCATTCACGGTCTTGTCCTTCACTGTCGTGTCATTCATGGTCATTACTCCTTTTCCTCGTGGACTCTCCACGGGTGTAGTGCTGATCTCTGTCTGACTCTCTCTGTCGTGCGGTGCCGGTCATACCCCGGCGAACCCCACCACCAGTGGCACCAGCCCAACCAGCACGAACGCCGGGAGGAAGCACAGTGTCAGTGGGGCGGCGACGGCCACGAGCACCCGCTCGGCCCCCGCCCTCGACCGGTCACCGGCGGTGCGCCGCAGCCGGTCGGCGAGTCCGAGGATCTCCTCGGACATCCGGGCACCGTTGCGGGCCTGGATGGCGGCACGCCGGGCGACCGGTCCGAAACACTCGTCGTCGAGCAGTGGATGCCACGCCTGCGCGCCGGAGCCGAGCTCCAGCAGTGCCGCGACCTGCTCCAGGGACGTGCGTACCAATCCCCCGCTGCTCCCACTGCCACTGTCCCGATCGTCACAGTCCCCACCGTCCCCTGGTGCTGTGGCGTCCACGGCGACCCGCCACGCCCCGACCACCGGTAACCCGGCGGCCAGTGCCGCGGCGAAGACGTCGAGGACTCCGGCGGCGGCCAACTCCGGTGGCCCGGCGCGACCGCCGACCCCGCCGAGGACCGTCACCGTCAACGACTCCACCCACAACACCCCGGCACAGGCCAGCAGGATCCCGGCGAGCAGCACCAGCACGCCCAGGACATTGCCCACCAGGAACCCCACCGGTGCCACACCCATCGACTGGCCGATCCCCATCGCCCCCACCGGCAGCAGGAGCAGGATGATCTCGGTGAGCCGCGCGCCGGCCAGGGCACTGGACGTGTGCCCCAGGTGGGTCAGCTGGGCCTCGATACCGTCGACCCGACGACGCATGACCTGTCCCAGGGCCAGGCCATGACGTTGCGCGACCGACCACAAGCGGAGTACCTGATACACCTCCTCACCGGTGCCGTCGCCAGTGCTGTCGCCGGCCCCGCTGGCACCGGCCCCGCTGACACCGACGTCCCCACCCAGGCGGGCCCGTCCGACCTCCCGACGCAACTGTTCCACCAGTCCTGCCCCAGCGCGACGCCGGGCCTCCGGGGTCTGTGCCACTGCGGCCACAGCATGTTCGGCAGCCTGCACCGGACGCGCTCCCACGGTCAGTTCGACAGACAGCGCATCGGTGAACTCCCGCAGTGCCCTGGTCCGCACACCCCGGTGCGACAATTCCATCGCAGCCAGCGCCACCCGTCGACCGGTGACCGTGACCATCGCTGCCGCCCCGGTCAGCGCCACCGGCGTCAACATGACCACTGCCGTTCCACCCGGAGGGTTCCCTCGGAGCAGACCAGGCGTCCGACCTCCCGGACGAACCGACGCCCGGCCACCCGGTCCAGGTGCACAACAGTGTCCACACCGTCGCCGACCTGCCGGGCCACCGTCTCCGCCGGCATCCCGGCCAACGCCCCCAGCGCCTCGAGACGCCCCGGGACTGCGGCAAGACTGTTCGCGTGGACGGTCCCGGCGCTGCCGCCGTGTCCGGTGTTGAACGCCAGCAGCAGCTCGGCGATCTCCGCACCCCTGACCTCCCCGACGATGATCCGGTCCGGTCGCATCCGCAGACTCTGTCGCACCAGTACACGCATGTCGATCCCTCCGGTGCCGTCCGGACCGGGTTCCCGGGTCCTCAGGCTGACTGCATGGGGATGGCCCGGGAACAATTCCGGGGTGTCCTCGACCTGCAGGATCCGCTGATCGTGAGGGATCTCGGCAAGCAACGCCGAGAGCAATGTGGTCTTGCCGGTACCGGTACCACCACTGACCAGGAACGACTGTTTCTCGGCAACCAACTCTCGCAACAGGTGCGCGACCTCGGCCGGGTACATCCCGGCGTCCTGCAGCACCTGCAGGTCACGGTGGGCCGGGGACAACGCCCGCAGACTGATGCACGGTCCCAGTCCCGACGGCGGATCGAGCACCGCATGGACCCGCACCCCCACCGCCGAGACCCCGGCCGGCAGGTCGGTGATGATGCCGTCGGCGAACGGGTGGGCGTCGTCGAGCCGTACCCCGCAGGACGCCGCCAGGCGCACGGCAATGTCCCGGCACGCCTCAGCATCGTCGACCCGAACATCGGTGGGTTCCACACCTCGCCCGCGGTCGACCCAGACCGCGCCGGGCCCGTTGAGCAGCACATCGGTGACCTCCGGGTCACACAGTGGCACGGCCAGTTCGCCGAGACCGGAGAACTCACGGCTCAGGTTCCGCACGTCCTCGACGCCGCCGAGGTCCAGGTGCTCGATCACCGAGGTGATGTCCTGATCGGTCGGATCCACCACCAGGCGGTCGACGAGTTCATTGCGGACCCGGTCGATGACCGACACCGAGCCGGTGCCGTCGCGCTGGTTGTTCCCCTGTGCCCTCGCGCGGCACCACCTGGTCATCGCACCATCACCTCCCACAGTGCGCGCGCCGCCCCGCCTGCCGTACCTGCTGCCTGCCCGGTGGTCCGGAAGTCCCCGCGGTCGATGTCCACCGTGAGGAAAGGGTCGTCCTGCCAGGTGACGTCCGGTTGGCGGCCCAGCAGGCTCAACGTCTGGTTCCAGGTCAGTCCCGACCGGGGCAGTTCCCGCAGCACCACCCATGTCTCCGGGTCGGCGGCGCATTCCCGACGGGCCGCCAGAACCCCGGGGACGGTCTGCGGGACGACGATGACACGGTGGCGGCGGTATCGTCCGTGCCACGTACCCGCTGCCTGCGCCCCGGCACCCTGTGCCGAGGCCGGTGTCAGTGCCGGTGGCGAGGAAGATACCCTGCCATGGTCGCGGACGATGGACAGCCCGAGGCCACCGACGACACCGTCACGCAACGGACACCCCCCGGTTCCTGCTGCCCCGGCAGGGCTGTCCACCACCGCCACATCATCGGCCCACACCTGCGCGGCCCGCCACCGTTGCGGAGTGTCTCGCTTCTCACCACTGTCACCACTGTCGCCGCTGTCGCCGCTCTCCGGTCGACCGCCGTGTTCGCGGCCTTCCAGCCCGAGCAGCAGGTGGTGGTGTCCCGACCAGGCATCGCGGTCGGCATCGACCAGGACGGCCTCCCCGTCGGTCATCTCCGCGACCGTTCCCGCCAGCGCCGCGGCGAAGACACTGGCCCCGGCGCCGCCGACGATGCCGTGCACCGAGATGTCGACCGGATCCGCACAACCGATCATCGCCGCCAGCTCCGCCGACTGTTCCGGGATCTGCAGGGCGTCCTGACGCTGGTGTGCGGACACCCTGATCTCGTAGACCCCGTCGGCCGGCCCCGCGCCGGCCCCGCTGTCGCTGCCGTCACTCCCGTCACCACCAGCGCTGTCGGTCACCACGATCCGCTCCGGTGGCAGCCGGTCAGACCGGTCGCCCCCGGTCCCCTCCGTCACCCCTGCCACCAGCAGCCGTCGGCCGGTGACGGCGACGGCGAGGCCGACCTCGTCCGCCAGGCCCGGATCCTCGATGACGAGTTCCACCGGTCGTGGTGTGGATGTACGGCGCCCCGGCACCCGAGCCCGTGCCGGCAGGTGCGGTCGTGGAAGTCTGTTCAGTCCCCTCATGGCGCACAGCATGGCAGCAGGTGGGGTGCGCTGGGAAGGATCGCCCCCGCCAGGGCCATCCTGTGTGGATAACTTCCGTCATGGTTTCGCCGGTATTGTGGATAACGTGGTGACGTCGCCCGAAACCACCTCCTCGTCCCGTAACACATGGGACCATTGAAACGTATGGTGAGAATGTGACCGATACCGGCGAAGACATTCCCGCGCTCGAGATCCGCACCGAGCCCGGCGTCGATCCGTCCTGCGTCCTGGCCATCTTCGACCTCGACAAGACGATCATCGACACGTCCGCATCAATGGCCTACCGCAAGCCGCTGGCCGAACGCGGCCTGATCACCACCAGCGAGATGCTGCGCATGTTGATCATGCTGGGCAACTACATGATCAGCGGCCACGACGATCAATCCCTCAACGCCACCCGGGACACCCTGGTCGGCATGGTCCGGGGACGCCGCGAGGCCGACCTGGCCACCGTCGCCCACGAGGCCCTGCACGAGGTCATCGTCCCTTTCATCTACGCCGAGGCCCGCGACCTCATCGACCGCCACCGCGCCGCCGGCCACCGGATCGCGATCATCACCGCCTCCGCACGCGTCCTCGTCCAGCCCATCGCCGACGAACTCGGCGCCGACCACCTCATCGCCACCGAACTCGACGTCGACGACGAGGGCTACTTCACCGGCGACGTCCCCTTCTTCTGCAAGGGCCCGGCAAAAGTCGAGGGACTGCGACGACTGGCGGACGCCGAAGGCTACGACCTCTCCGCCAGCTTCGCCTACTCCGACTCCTCCACCGACCTTCCGCTACTCACCACCGTCGGCAACACCACCGCGGTGAATCCGGACCGTGCCCTGCGCCGCGAGGCGACCGCCCAGGCCTGGCCGATCGTGAAGTTCGGACGCACCGAACCACTGTTCAGTCTCCCCGAGAACACCGGCGCCATCGCCCGCGGAGCAGGAACCGCCGCACTCGTCGGAACCCTCGCCGCGGGCCTGCTCGTATGGCTCAGAGGGCGCGAAGACGGGTAAAGTCCCACCAGGTGGGGACACCTCTGGCACAATGGTCTGGAGACAACCCCGATTTACCCCCGAATGACCATTCACCAGGAGAGTGCGTAGTGAGCGACAAGAACACCAAAGGGATGTTCACCGACAAGGACAGCTTCAGTCCGCAGGTCAATTCGATCCCCCTGTCGGACGTGGATGCCCAGGCGGCTGGTCGCGGCGGCAGCATCGGCGACCTGGTGAAGGACGCCACCACCCAGGCCTCCACCCTGATCCGCTCCGAGGTCGAGCTGGCCAAGACCGAGATCTCCTCCTCCGCGAAGAAGGCGGGATTGGCCATCGGCATGTTCGGCGCTGCCGCGGTCGTGCTGGCCTACAGCTCATTCTTCTTCTTCTTCTTCCTCGCTGAGCTGCTCGACAACTGGATGCCGCGCTGGGTCGCCTTCCTCGTGGTCTTCCTGATCATGTTCGTCCTCGTGGCCATCCTGGCCCTGGTCGGTGTGAAGTTCATCAAGGGCGTGGAGAAACCCCAGGCAACCATCGACTCGGTCGGTGAACTCAAGTCTGTCGTGCCAGGCAACAAGACGGCCGAGCAGGACAGCGGGATGTTCACGTAGGTCCAGACACAGTGACCTCCCCGACCGCCCCGGAGCACAGGTACGTGCACACCCGGGGCATTCGTCTGCACGTACAGGTCCAGGGGCCCGCTGACGCGCCCCTGGTCCTGCTGATCCACGGTTTCGCCGGCGGGCACTTCGACTGGGACGAGATCATGTCCGAATTCCGTGCCGCTGCCGACATCCCCGTCCGACTCGCCGCCGTGGACCTGCGCGGCTACGGACGTTCCGACAAGACACCCCGTGGCTACGACCTGACCACCGCCGCCTCCGACATGTGCGGCGCCATCCGCGCCCTGGGCCACACCGATGCCCTGGTCGTCGGTCACGGTGAAGGTGGACTGGTGGCCTGGACCATGGCCGCCCATGAACCCCAGCGGGTCTCCGGGATCATCACGCTGGCCTCTGCCCATCCCCTGGCGCTGGCCCGCAACATCCTCACCCACCCGGTGTCCCAGTGGTCTCGCATCCGCGCCTCCCTGTTCGCCCAGCTGCCCCGCCTGCCGGAACGTGCACTGCGCAAGGACAACTCGGCCATCGTCGCCGACTCCTTCCGGCAGCAGGTCGCCCCGGGCTTCCGCGACACCGAGACCTGCCGCAAACACCAGGATCTCCGCCGCGAGGGCATGCAGATCGACAAGGTCCCGCACCTGTCCTGCGAATACCGCCGGTGGACACTGCGCAGTCGTCTGCGCCCGGAGGGCGGCGACTTCAACCGCACCATCCCGAAGCACACCGACGCCCCCGCACTCTGCGTCGACGGGTCGATGGACCCGGCGTACACTCCGAAGATCGCCCGTCGTTCCGCTGCGCGCGGCGGTGACGGCTCCGGCACCGAACTGCTCTACGGCGTCGGCCACTTCCCCCATATCGAGGATCCTCCGGCCGTCGCCGCGTTGATCCGCCGGACGCTCAGCTGACCACGCACTTCTGGGTGTCTACCGGAGCCTGGTGGTCGTCCAGGTCACCGACGTTGGACAACACCCCGTCCTTCGTCAGGGCGTACCCGGTCTCCGAGTCACCCACCGCAGCTCCGAAGATCAGTCCCAGGACCTCCCCGTTGGTGTCGATCAGCGGGCCACCGGAGTTGCCCTGCACCACGGTGCCGCGCAGGGTGTAGGCCTCACGGTCGACGCGGGTGTCGGCGTAGATGTCCGGACCGGAGACCACGAACTGCTCGCGTACCCGCGCCGGAGTGGCCTGGAAGTCCCCGCCGAGCGGGAAGCCCAGCACGATGGCGTCCTGGTTGTGCTGTCCCGGCAGAGATGCCCACTCCAGGATCGGCAGCGTCGTGCCGTCGGTGATGCGGACCAGGGCGATGTCCTCCTCCGGGTTGTAGTACACGACCTGGGCCGGTGCATCCCCTTCGGTGGTCTCCAGCATCACACTGCCGGTACCGGCGACGACGTGGGCGTTGGTCATCACCAGATCCTCGCTGACGGCGAAGCCGGTGCCCTGCAGGATGCGGTTGCACTGTTCGGCCTCGCCGACGACCCGGACCACCGACGGTCGGGCCTGCTGGACCGCGGCGGTACGTGCCAGCTCGGAGTCCGGGAGGTCCACCTCGGTGTCCGGAATGTCGGTGAAGGGGTCGGTGATGACCGGGAAACCGGAGTCACCGAAGAAGGACGCCGTCTGCGACGGCAGGGACTCCAGCCAGCCCGGGGCGATGGTGCTGACCCCGGACAGGATCGACGACCCGCGTACCGCCTTGCCCAGGTCTCCGGAGTTGTTACCGGCGACCGGCACAATCACCAGCCAAACGACCAGCAAGGTGGTTACGACCTGCACCACCGCCCCCACCGCGGAGTCCGCCCGCATCACAGCACGGGTGCGGATCGTGTCGCGCAGCCTGTTACCGATCATCGAACCGATCGTGTAGCCGACGACAACGGCACCGGCGACGACCAGTAAGGCGACGACGAAACGGACGTTCTCACCGTCGACGTGGTTCATGATCGACGGCAGAACGCGCAGGCCGACGATTCCGCCGACCAACACACCAATCATCGACAGGGCCGCGGAGGCCCCACCCTGACGCCAACCGGAGACGAGGGCGAACAGTGCGATAACGACGATGACGATGTCCAGGATCGTCGAACCGCTCACCCGTCCACCTCCTTGGCTGACCTTGTTGTGTCTCTCGTTGTAGTGCTGGCAGTGACACTATCCTGATCGGGGCTCTGTTGCAGTTCCCCGCCGACCTCGTCGCCCAGCAGGGCCGGGACGAGGTTCTCACCGTTACGGGAGGTCTCCAGGGCGGCGAACAGGTCGACGACATCGACCGGCTGACCATCCTGCCAGGGCTCCTCCCAGGGCTGCTCCCAGCCGGCCAGGTTCAGTACTGCGTCGACCACCCCACCGGTGAACCCCCACAACAGGTATCCGTCGATGGAGAACGCCGGTCCATGCCAGTCCAGGAAACCGATCCGGCTGCGCACCTTGGGGGCCACCAGATCAGCGACCGGCACCGGACGCACCCAGTCGGACTCTTCGGTGGCCGGATGCACCGGCCCCGGGGTGCGCCACCAGGCGAGAACCGGGATGACCGCGTGATTCGTCCGGTCGATGTAGAGCGGCTGCAGCAGCGCGACCGGCACGATCGACCCCGGATCACAGGCCGTCTCCTCGACCGCCTCACGAACCGCGGTGTGGATCGGGGACGCATCGACGGACTCGCGGCGTCCCCCGGGAAAGGCGATCTGCCCGGAATGGGTGCGCATCCTGGGGTTCCGGTGGGTCAGCAGGACCGTAGGGTCCCCGCCACCGTCACCGTCGCCGTGGCCGATCAGGATCAGCACAGCGGAGTAGCGGGGCTGCTCACCGCCGGGACCGGACTCCGGGACGTCACGTCCGGCATCGCCGAGGATGCCGGTCTCCACCCCGGACCGCGCGGCGGTCACCAGGGGCTCCAGCCAGTCGGGAAGGTCGTCCGGGAGCACAGGCTGGACAGATCCGGCGGCGAGCCAGTCGTCGAGCGAGTACTCCGGGAGGTCAGGTGCAGAGTTCATGCGGCACCCATACTACTTGTCATCAGTTCTTCGACCTCATCGACCGAGGTCAACTCCCCTGGGTGCAATTCGGCCCGGGTCCCGTCCGGCCGCATGATCAGCGACAGCGGCACCACCGCGGGCAGATTCGCCGCCGCCACCAGGTCACCGGAGGAGTCCTGGAAGCTGGCGAAGCGGACGTCCAGCTCGGAAAGGAGGTCGACACCGGCCTGGCCACGCTCGTTGACGTGCACCCCCACGATGTTCCACTCCGGGTGCTTCTCGGCGACCTCCTGCAACACCGGCAGCTCCTGCCGGCAGGGGCCGCACCACCAGGCCCACACATTGATCAGGGTGGGGCGTCCGGCGATCAACTCCGCCACAGACATCGTCGACGGTGTCCCACCGTCGGTCAGGCAGGGCAGGGTGACGTCGGCGAGTTCGGCGTCGGCCGACAGCCCCGCCGCGTCGCCGTCGGGGGTGGGGCAGTCGATGCGCTGCCCCTCGCCCACGGTGTAGGACGTCCCGACCGGGTCGGGGGTCGTCGTGGCGTCCGGGATCTCCTCGCCGGTGGCTGACGCCCCCGACGTCCCCGACGCCGCCGGGGGTGTCTCCGGTTCCGGCGGGTCCCCGCCGAGCACCGAGAGTCCCAACGGCACCAGGGCGATCCCCAGGCCGACCACCAGGGCGATGGCCAGAAGGATATTGCGGGTCCGGGTCTCGTTACCGGTGCTGTTTCCGGTGGCGTCCTGCGTCACTTGACCCTCTCCTGCTCACTCGCGGCGCGCGACGGGCACAGTGTCGCCAACACGCACACGTTGCATTTCGGGGCGCGTGAGCTGCAGACCTGGCGGCCGTGGAAGATCAGCCGGTGAGAGAACATCGTCCACTCCTTCTTCTCCACCATTGTGGTGATCTCACGTTCCACGACGACTGCATCGGTCTCGGTGGTCAGCCCCAGTCGTCGGACGAGGCGTCCGACATGGGTGTCCACCGGGAATCCCGGAACCCCGAATGCATTGCCGAGCACCACATTGGCGGTCTTGCGCCCCACCCCCGGCAGCGCCACCAGCTCCGCCATCGTGCCCGGAACCTCCCCGCCGTGCAGGTCACACAGGGCGGCACTCAGACCGATGAGGTTCGCCGCCTTGTTCCGGAAGAAGCCCGTCGGACGGATGAGTTCCTCGAGGTGCTCGCGGTCGGCACCGGCGTAGCACGCTGCGTCCGGAAACTCGGCGAACAACGCGGGGGTCACCTTGTTGACCCGCTTGTCGGTGCACTGTGCCGACAGCACCGTGGCAACGACCAGCTCCAGGGGGGTCGTGAAGTCGAGCTCGCAGTGGGCGTCTGGGTACTCGTCGGCGAGCAGCCGGTTGATCCGACGGGCGCGACGGGTGCGCGCCAGCGGGGTGGCCGGTGCATGCGGTGTGCTGTGCGTGCCGTGCGTGCGGTGTGCGTCAGTGAAGCTGGAGGCACCGGAGACACTGGCGGCACTGGCGGCACCGGAGACACTGGAAACGCTGGGGCGGGAGTCAACCATGATGGCATCAGTCTAGCCGCCCGAAACGGGAGGCAACGCGCGGGAACTCCCCAAACTCCACCTCTCCGTCGACCGCACGCTGTAATGTGTGCAGTGACCCTTCACACAATGCCATTGTGACGAACCTGTCACCGTGGCAGGCACATTCGACCGGGCACACCGGCGTCGTGCACCAAGTTAAACCTAGACCAGGAGTCAGACGAGTTATGGGCGAAGTACCTGAGATCCTGTCTCGCGCCGGAATTTTCCAGGGAGTCGAGTCCACGGCTGTCAACGCGCTCATTGAGCAGCTTGAGTCGGTGACCTTTCCCCGCGGGACAACCATCTTCGACGAGGGGGAGCCCGGTGACCGGCTGTTCATCATCATCGACGGCAAGGTCAAGCTCGCCCGTCATGCCCCGGACGGTCGCGAGAACCTGCTGACCATCATGGGGCCGTCCGACATGTTCGGTGAGCTGTCCATCTTCGACCCGGGTCCGCGTACCTCCGCCGCGGTGTGTGTCACCGAGGTCACCGCGGCCGTCATGGACTCCCAGATGCTGCACGACTGGATCTCGGACCACCCGGAGATCTCCGAGCAGCTGCTGCGGGTGCTGGCCCGTCGCCTGCGTCGGACGAACAACGCCCTGGCCGACCTGATCTTCACCGACGTGCCCGGCCGCGTGGCCAAGGCGCTGCTGCAGCTGGCGAACCGTTTCGGCGTCCAGGAGGGCGGCGCACTGCGGGTGCACCACGACCTGACCCAGGAAGAGATCGCCCAGCTGGTCGGCGCCTCCCGCGAGACGGTGAACAAGGCGCTGGCCGAGTTCGCCCACCGCGGCTGGATCCGACTGGAGGGCAAGTCGGTGCTGATCTCCGACACCGAGCGTCTGGCCAAGCGCGCGCGGTAGTACTCTTCGCATCCCAACCCCACCTGCACCGCTACTGGCGGTGCAGGTGGGGTTTTCCCTATGCCCGGGATGCGGCTAGGTGTACCCATATCTGTCACTCCACTACACGTGGGATGACCGAAATGGGTACGCGAAACTACACCTCTGTCTCGCAACCCGTGCATTCGCGTTCTCCCCACGAAAGTAGGTAGACTGATCTGGCTACTTTCATTTTGACGCCGACCTACCCGGAGCGCCCCTCATGCCGACGACACGACCACGTCCCGCGCGTGCGCGGATCCTCGCCGCCGCCGCAGAACTCTTCTACAAGCGTGGCATCACCGCCACCGGCATCGACACGGTCATCGAGCACGCCGGAGTGGCCCGCAAGAGCCTCTACAACAACTTCGCCTCGAAGGACGACCTGGTCACCGCCTACATCCAGGCCCGCCACGACCAGTGGATCGACCTCTACCGCCAGCGGGTCGACTCAGGCGGAACCTCTCCCGACACCGACGCGTCCTCCCCCGAGAACCTCCCCACCCCTGGCGACACCCGCGTCGGCGTGATCGCCGTGGTCGACGCCTACATCGACCATGCCACCGCCGACGGCGACCACTTCCGCGGATGCGGCCTGCTGAACACCGCCGCGGAGTTCCCGCCGGACTCGGAGTCACGGGCCACCGTCCGACGTCACAAGGAGCAGGTGGAGGATCTGCTGGCCAGCGCTCTGAGCATCGGACACCCCGACACCGCCGCAGCAACCGCCGTCCAGATCTCCTTCCTGCTCGAGGGCGCCGTCACCCGCGCCGGCCTGGAAGGCAGCCCAGCGCGACTGCACGAGGCCCGCGACATCATCGGCGCCCTGCTGGACGCTCTGCCGAACACCCCGCCGGACACCCGGCCATGACCACGGACAGCACCGTACCGTCGCGCATCCCCGCCCTGCTCGCCGTCGTCGTCACCGCGGTGCTGTGGGGAACCACCGGCACCGCCGCCACATTCGCCGAAGGCGTCGGCCCACTGGCAATCGGCGCATTCTCCCTGGGCATCGGTGGCCTACTGCAGGCCGCTATCGCCGTGCCCGCCCTCCGCGAGCAGCGTCAGCTGCTGCGGAACAAATGGAGACTCGTCGTCCTCGGCGGAGTCGCGGTCTTCACCTATCCCCTGGCGTTCTACAGTTCCATGCATGTCGCTGGCGTCGCCGTCGGAACGGTGGTCTCGCTGGCCTCGGCACCGCTGGCCGCCGGCGTGATCGAGCGCTCCACCGGAGAAGGACGCCTCGGGCCATGGTGGAGTACCGCAGCGTTCACCGGGATCACCGGTGCGGTCCTGATCTGCCTGCCGAGCGGGGAAACGGGCGGTGCCGGCGGCGAAACCGTAGCCAGCACCCCGGAGATGGTCGGCGGCGTGGCCTTGGGACTGCTGGCCGGCGCGTCCTACGCCGTGTACTCATGGGCGGCGTTCCGCCTGATGATGGCGGGCACCGGACGAGCCGCTGCGATGGGCTCGGTCTTCGGGATCGGTGGCGCGATACTGATGCCGGTGCTGCTGTTCACCGGGGCGCCGATCCTGGACTCGGCACAGAACGTCGGCGTCGCGATGTACATCGCGCTGGTCCCGATGTTCCTGGGTTACGTCCTTTTCGGCATCGGCCTGACCCGGCTGTCACCGAGTACCGCAACCACGGTGACGCTGCTGGAGCCCGCGGTCGCCGCCCTGTTGGCGGTGGCGGTTGTCGGGCAGCGTCTCTCCCCGGTGGGCTGGGTCGGGCTCGCGCTCATCGGCCTGGTGCTGGTGATTCTGGCGGCAACTCCATCCCGTCGTTGAGGACGCGCAGGACATCGAGTGTCACGGCGAGGTCGGCGCCGGTCACGGGGGCAGCGCCAGCGTCAGGACGAGCCAACACCTCGTCCAACCTGGAGCCGAGGACCTTACGAACCCGGTTCAGGTTCTGCTCCGCGAAAGCCGTGGGGAAGATACAGGCACCGCGGCCATCGGTGGGATCAGGACGACGGTCCACCAGGCCTTTCGCCTCGAGCTGACGAAGAGCGGCACTGGTGTTGCTGCTCTTGAGGTTCAGCTCCTCGGCGAGCCGTTTCGGCGTGATCCCCGGGGCATCGTCAATGCGGTTCATCACGATGGTCTCCAGGTTGCTGAGGAATTCAACGTCATCGGGCATGTCAATGACCTGTATCCGGCGGGCGAGACGGACGACGGTGTCGGCGAGCATGGCCAGCTGATTGACTCGATCCATTCTTGCTATTCTAGCATAGCTAACTTCGCACAGAAAGAGGCCACTGCATGACCGAGGCTCACCAGAGCACCCCGGACCAGACCACCGGGACCACTACCCCCACCAGCGCCACTACCTCCCCCGCCATCCCGATGGCACTGCTGCTCACCCTCGGCCTGCTGGCCGCCGTGGCTCCCTTCGTCACGGACCTGTACCTGCCGGCCATGCCGCAGATCGCCGACGACCTGTCCACAACCGCCTCCGGGGCACAGCTGTCGCTGACCGCCTTCCTCATCGGCACCGCCGTCGGCCAGCTCTTCTTCGGCCCCTGGTCCGACAAGGCGGGACGCCGCGTCCCGCTGATCATCGGTTCGGTCGCCACGATGATGGCCTACATCTCCGCCTTGCCGTTCCTGTACCAGAAGTACATGGGTCTGAGCACGGTCCAGTACGGTATCGCCTTCGCCGTCAACGCCCTGGCCCTCATGGTCGTCAGCATCCTGTCGGCGAAGTTGACCGCCCGGTTCCGGTTCGTTCGCTGGCCCGCACCGGCCTGGGCATCAACCTGCTCGGCGCCGCCCTCTACGGCCTCCTCTGCCTGGTGGACGCCCCGGCGCTGAGTCTGATACTCCCGCTGCTCATCATGGTCGGATCCCTCGGCCTGGTCATGGGTAACACCACCGCCCTGGCCCTGGACGCCGTCCCCCAGGCCTCCGGTTCCGCTTCCGCCGTCCTCGGCTTCCTGCAGTTCGGCCTGGCCGGCATCGTCGCCCCATTGGTCGGCCTCGGTGGCGACATGGATCCCGTCCCGCTGGCCATCACCGCCCTGGTGGCTTCGGTCATCGCCAACGTAGCGATCGCCCTGTCCCCCGCGACCCCCAGCGACGGTCACCGTCGTCGCGAGGTCAGCACGGACAACGACAACTAACGACTGACGCACTTCGGCCCCGGACGGCAACCTGCCGCCGGGGCCGAACTGTATCCGCTACAGCTTGCCCAGGTGGCGTAGTGCCACCCGGGTCGACTGTTTCGCGGCGTCGCGCAGCACCGGGTCGACGTCGGTGTAGATCTCGTCGACGATCTGGCCCACCGTGGCGTCGTCACCGAGCACCCCGAGCGCCTCGGTGACTTGCCGCAACCGGTGCTCGCGGCGCTCCAGGTACTTATTCGCCAGGTCGGCGGTGTTCTCACGGTCCGGTCCGTGACCGGGGAGCAGACGGATACCCTGCCCACGCTCGGAGAGGCCCCGCAGCGTCTCAAGGTACTGTCCCAGGTCACCGGTGGTCTCGGAGATCATCGTGGTGTGCCGGCCGGCGATGGTGTCACCGGTGGCGATGCCCTCGACATCGGCGTCGGTGGTACCACCGTCGGTGTGGATGAAGAAACACACCGAATCATCGGTGTGCCCCGGGGTGTGCACGACCTCGATGGCGGGGGTGAGACCGTCGAAGGAGATGATCTCACCGTCGACCAGGGGATCGGCGCCCATGCTGTAGCGCTTGTCGAAGCCACGGACCGGCGCACCGGTGAGCTGCCGTAGCCGGGCAGCGCCGTCGGCATGGTCGGGGTGGTGGTGTGTCAGCAGGATCGCGACGACCTCCGCCCCTCCCGCGGTGGCCTTGGCATGCAGGACGTTGAGGTGCCCCTCGTCCTGCGGGCCGGGGTCGATGATGACACTGCACGAGTCACCCGGGGCGCGGACGATCCAGGAGTTCGTGCCTTCGAGGGCCTGGTAACTGGGGTTGTCACACAGCACTACGCCGGTGGACGGGGCGACGGGACGCAACTGGCTGTACGCGGGATGCTCCATGCCGCCAATCCTACTGTCGAAACGGCGGAGCGACACCTCGACGTCGGCGGCCCCGATCCCCTTCGGGGGTGAGATGTCACCACCACGGGGCCGGGGCCGCAGTTCGGGGACTACTACTTCACCCGGACGATCAGTTCGACCTCGACCGGGCTGCCCAGTGGCAACTCGGCGACGCCGACGGCGCTGCGGGCATGGGCACCTGCGTCACCGAAGACTTCTCCCAGCAGTTCGGAGGCACCGTTGATGACACCGGGCTGTCCGCCGAAGCCCGGGGCGGAGGCGACGAAGCCGACGACCTTGACGATCTGGACCACTGAGTCGAGGCCGACCAGGGCGTCGATGGCGGCCAGGGCGTTGAGGGCGGCGGTGCGGGCGTAGCCCTTGGCGTCCTCGGCGGTGACCTCGTCCACCGAGCCGGTGGCCGGGAGCGCCCCGTCGACGAAGGGCAGCTGTCCGGAGGTGTAGACGAATTCGCCGGCCTGCACGGCCGGGACGTAGGCCGCCACGGGGGCGGCGACGGCCGGCAGCTCGAGGCCGAGTTCGGCGAGACGTGCGGTCACGCTGGTGCTGGTCATGCGTTACTTCTCCCGCTTCAGGTAGGCGACGTGCTGCTCACCGGTGGGGCCGGGGAGAACGGAGACGAGTTCCCACCCGTCCTCACCCCAGCCGTCGAGGATCTGCTTGGTGGCGTGGGTCAGAAGTGGCACGGTGGCGTATTCCCATTGAGTCATGGGACCGAGTATAGGGAAACGCCTCCGACCCCACTGGCGTCGGAGGCGTTTCTGCTGCTTGTCCTGCTGGTCCTGCTTGTCCTGCTAATGGGGACTAGGCGGACTGGGAAGCCTCAAGCTGACCGGCAAAGAAGTCGGCCCAGCTGTCGATCTCCGGGTGCTGGCGGAGCAGGGCACGGCGCTGACGCTCGGTCATCCCGCCCCACACCCCGAATTCGACGCGGTTGTCCAGGGCATCGGCGCGGCACTGCAGGACGACCGGGCAGTGACGGCAGATCGCCACGGCCTTGCGCTGGGCTGCCCCCTTGACGAAGAGCTCCTCGGGGTCGACATCGCGGCAGTGCGCCTGGGTGATCCACTCACCACGGTTGTTGAAGGACTCGCGGGTGGTGATCTGGGCGGCGGTGCGGTGGATTACTCCCTGGCTGCCGCTACGGACGTCGTTGGCAGCCTCGCCGCGGCCCGTCGTGCGGCCTGCGGTGCGGGTCGCTGCGGCACGGGACGCCGAAACCTCGGTCATATCCACTGGGGTTCGGAGAGATGCGGTCATGATGTCCTTTTCACTATCGAGGGGTGCCGGGGATTGAACCACGGCGCCTGTGGCGATAACTCTCAGAAGCGATCACCGGAAACTGCGGCTAAGTGTATTCACACAGATTTAGAAGTGTCGAATCGCACACATTTCGCGGAAGTGTGGGCCACATCACCTAGATGCGACACTCCCCCCCCGCCCTCCCTCCGTGCGGCACCCGGCCAGATAGACCACCACTCCCCCCGCCGCCCACTACACCACTTACCCGAATCCGCGCAGCAAGATGGCTGTAATTGCAGGTCATTACACAGTTATAAACAAGTGATTCACAAGTGCTTCCTTGCCCTGAAGCAACTGAGCCCCGACGCGCACCGCCCCCGCCATTGGCGTCCAATAACATTCAGTCGCCAAAATCACCCGCCTTTGTCCCCCTCCCGAACATACCACCCCCGAACATCACCCCCGTTCCCCGTAGGGCTCCCCACCAGACGCTCACATCACCCGGCCACGGCACGACCCTCCTACCACCCCGTCGAACACCACCCCATCGGATACTGTTGTGGTGTGAGCTATCTCAAGAACGCGGCCTACCTCATGCTCGCCGTCATCGTCATCGGCGCGCTGACGGCTGTCGCCATCGTCCCGCTGGTCGGCGGCGTCGGCGTGGCCGTCACCGCCGGCTCCGAAACCATCGACGACGACCTGGCCGACATTGACGAGAACCAGTCGCTGCCACAGGTCACCACCATCACCGACCGCGACGGCGGCGTCCTGGCCCGGCTGTACGACCAACGCCGTTACCTCGTGGAATCCGACGAGATCGCCGAGCCCATGAAGCAGGCCATCGTGGCGATCGAGGACCGTCGTTTCTACGAGCACGACGGTGTCGACGTCCGCGGCACCCTGCGCGCCATGGCCGCCAACCTCTCCAGTGGTGGGGTGGAGCAGGGCGCCTCCACACTCGACCAGCAGTACATCAAGAACTACCTGCTGCTCATCGACGCCGCCGACGACGACGAGCGCGCCGCAGCGACCGAGACCTCCGTCGCCCGCAAACTGCGTGAGATGAAGATGGCCATCAACCTGGAGGAGACCTACTCCAAGGACGAGATCCTCACCCGCTACCTCAACCTCGTCCCCTTCGGTAACGGCGCCTACGGCATCGAGGCCGCCGCCCGGACCTACTTCGGAACCTCCGCCGCCGAACTCACCGTCCCCCAGTCCGCCATGCTCGCCGGTATGGTGCAGTCGACCTCGCTGCTCAACCCGTACAGCAATCCGGACGGGGTGCTCGACCGTCGTGACACCGTGCTGGACGCGATGGTCGACACCGGTGACCTCGGCCCGGAGGAGCGCGCCCGGCTGGGCGAGGAGCCCCTCGGTGTCGGCGACTCCCCGAACTCCGCACCCAACGGGTGCATCGGCGCGGGCAACGCCGGTTTCTACTGCGACTACGTCCTGTCCTACCTCGCCGACCACGACCTGGACACCGAGGAACTCGCCCGCGGTGGCTACACCGTGCGCACCGCACTGGATCCGGTGGCGCAGGACGCCGCGGCCACCGCAGTGCGCAACGAAGCCGACCCCGCCGCCCCGGGCGTCTCGCTCACCAGCAACTACATCGCCCCCACCGATGACGGACACGAGGTCGTGGCGATGGCGTCCTCCCGCCGCTACGGGCTCGACGCCGAGGCGGGCCAGACCGTCCTGCCACTGACCCACTCCCCCGAGGGCAACGGTGCGGGCAGTGTGTTCAAGATCTTCGCCGCCGCAGCTGCCATGGAGAAGGGCATGGGCCTGGACACCATGCTGGACGTCCCGCGTCGGCTCGACGTCTCCGGAATGGGCAGCGGTGGAGCGCCAGGATGCCCGCCCGACCGGTACTGCGTGGAGAACGCTGGCGAGTTCAAGGGCCAGATGACCCTGCGCGAGGCCCTGGCCACCAGTCCCAACACCCCCTTCGTCCGAATGGCCGAACAGCTGGGCACGGAACGGATGACGGAGATCGCCGTGAAGATGGGCCTGCGGTCCTATGCCGCCGAGGGCAGCCACGACGGGGAAACCTCGATCGCCGACTTCATCACCGATGCCAACCTCGGCTCCTTCGTCCTGGGCCCGCTGCAGGTCAACCCGGTCGAACTGGCGAATGTCTCCGCCACCCTGGCCGACAGCGGCCGCTGGTGCGAGCCCTCGCCGGTGCTGTCGGTGACCGACAGCGCCGGGGAGGATGTCGCCCTGGACACCCCGGACTGTGAACAGGCCATCGACCGCGGGGTCGCCGACGCCCTGGCCAACGGTATGGGTGGTGACGTCGCCGACGGCACCGCCGCCGCAGCCGCCCGCTCCGCCGGCTGGCGTGGACCGGTCGCGGCGAAGACCGGAACCACCGAGGCCAGCCTCTCGGCCGCCTTCCTCGGCTTCACCCCGGGATTGGCCGGCGCGACCTACGCCTTCAATGACGGCTCCCAGACCTCCCCGCTGTGCAGCTCCCCGCTGCGCCAGTGCGGCGACGGCAACCTGTTCGGCGGCAATGAGCCGGCCCGCGCTTTCTTCAACACCATGGACAGCATCGTCGGGGACTACGGCGGCCCGGGTCTGCCCCGCTACAACCGCGACTACGACCGGGGGAACCCGGCGCGGTACCGCCAGGCCACCGGGGGCGGCTCGGGCGATTCGAACAATTCCAGTAGCTCGAACAACTCCGGCAGCTCCAGTGACTCGAGCAATCAGGGCAACTGGAACAGCGAGGGCTGGGACATGACCCTCGACGAGTTCAACTAGGACGGCGAGGACGGCGAGGACGACGAGGCCGTCGCTGCCACGCCAGTACACTGGCGACGGTGAATACTCGCGCATCCACTGACAACGCAGCCCCGTCCACCCGAACCGGCCGAGCCACCGGCCTGATGCGCACCATCGCCAACGCCGTCGGTGCGGTCGGTGCGGTCGGCCTGGGCATCGCCGCGGCCGCGTTCGCGGAAACCCGCGCCTTCCGACTGCACGAAGTGACCGTCCCGGTCCTGGAGCCCGGCACCCTGTCCGACCGGGACCGGGAGGGGTTCACCATCCTGCACGTCTCCGACCTGCACATGCTGGCCCACCAGAAGACCAAGCAGGCATGGGTGGCCTCCCTCGCCGCACTGAACCCCGACCTGGTGGTCAACACCGGTGACAACCTCGGTGAGGAGCAGGCCGTGCCCTCGGTGCTCAAGGCGTTGGGACCGTTGCTGCGCCGCCCCGGCGTCTTCATCTTCGGCAGCAACGACTACTACGCACCGCACCCGGTCAATCCCTTCAACTACCTGCTCGGCAAGCGCAACGAACCCAGCGATGTCGAGCTGCCGTGGAAGGGGATGCGTGCGGCGTTCATCGAACACGGCTGGGAGGACGCCACACACCGGCGGGTGGACTTCACCGTCGGGAAGTTCCGTCTGGCTGTCGGAGGTGTGGAAGACCCGCACCTCGACCGCGACGACTACGACAGCCTCGGCGGGCCACCGAACCCCGACGCCGACCTGGCGCTGGGCCTGTCCCACTCCCCTGAGCCCCGCGTCCTCGACGAGTTCGCCGCCGACGGGTACCAGCTGATGATGTCCGGCCACACCCACGGCGGGCAGCTCTGCCTGCCCGGCGGGAAGGCCATCGTGACGAACTGCGGTATCGACCGGGCACGCGTGTTCGGCCTGTCCCGCTGGTCGGAGCGTATGTGGTTGCACGTGACGAACGGCCTGGGCACCTCGAAGTACGTCCCCTTCCGCACCTTCTGCCGCCCGTCGGCGACGCTGCTGCACATCGTGGAGTGCCCGGCCGACTAGAGGCCTTGTTGCGCAGGCGTTTTGCCAGCGACACCAGTGGCCGTCTATAGTCCTTATCTGTTGCGACACGGAGCAACCCGTAAGGGAAACCGTGCCGTTCCAGACCGGGGTATGGCGCAGCTTGGCAGCGCGCTTCGTTCGGGACGAAGAGGTCGTGGGTTCAAATCCCGCTACCCCGACAGCCAGAGGAACCCTCCGGCCTGCACCAGCAGGCCGGAGGGTTTTCTCGTGTTCAACGACCGGTGGGGTTAATGGGGGCAGCGTGGGGTGTTGGGGTGTCGCTGTCACTGTCACTCCCGCTCCCGGGTGGTTCTGGACACGGAAAACCACCCGGGAGCGGGAGTGACAGTGACGAGGACGCCGCCGATCAGCCCAGCCGGATGTGCCCCACGGTGACCGAGGTTGCGTCCGACACCGCATCCGGAGCTCCGTCGATCCCTGCGGTGACCGGGTACCACCCCGGCGCCACCGTGCCGTCAGCCACGACGACACCGTCCGGCAACTGCCCGATCTCCACCCGACGCATGGTGTCCGTCGCCGCATTGTAGGGGGTGGACACCGACGCAGTCAGGACGTTCCGGTCGCCCCGGCGCTCGATCCGGGGGACCTTCACCGCCACATCCACCAGAGAGAAGCGGGCGGTGACGTGGACCGCACCGCGGTAGCGCACGGTACCGTCGCCCGCCGCATCCTCGGCGTCGGTGTCACGGGTGAAACTCACCGTGTCGCCGTCGAGGTCCAGGGCGCCGTCCTTCGCGTTGAGCTTTCCGCCGGCGGCATCAGCAGCCGCGGCAACCACCGAGGCATCGACGGACAGGTCCGGGGCCGACGGGGGCGGGGTGTTCGGCCCCGACTCCTCGGAGAATGCCAGCGGAACGTAGATCTCCTCGGCGGCGTTGACGGAGCCGCCACCTGCGTAGACGTAGACACCGAAGTTGTCACCGGCGGTCTCCTCCGGCGGGTCGACGACCAGTTCCGCGGTGAAGGAACCGTCCTGGTTCATCGTCTGTGCCTCACGGGCGATGGTGCGCCGCATGTCGATCGGGACGTCAGGGACGGCGTTGAGCGAGGCATCCGGCATCACCCAGGCCATCCGGTCATGCGGGTGAGTACGGGCCTCCTCCGGTGCACCCTCGCTGGCCCGCCAGCCGTCCGGGAAGGCCCCGTACAGCACGAACACCCCGTTCGGCACGCCAGGCGGCACCGGCATGGGGAAGCCGCCGCGGTTGGCCTCCGGCGAGAAACCGGTGCCGTGGACGTACAGGACGTCGCCGCGGTGCACCACGGTGTCCGCGGTGACCGGGGTACCGTCGGCAGTGGTGACGGTGATCTCCGGGTCCTGGGTGACGTCCGGGAACACCGGGAGATTGTCCGGGACGACGGGGGACGCTGCGGCAGTGGGCACGGTGACCACCATGGTTGTGGCCAGGGGAACGACGCCCATCACGCCGACAACCAGGAGAGCTGCACGGCGGGGACTGCGGGGACGGCGGGGACTCTCGGGCGGAGCATTAGAGGCGACAGAGGATTCAGGGGACACGGGTGAAACAGTCATGAGCATAAACTTAGCCTGCACTGACTCGGTTCGACGGCATCCCGAAGATCTGGCACACCCCCGCAGGGCATCGTCACGTGCATCACTAGGGCCCCAGCAAAGGGCGCCAACCCGGCACGTCATCGTGTCCGCCTCTCCTGTTAAAGTGGAGCACGTTGTATGAGGTCGTCGGTGCATGAATCACGTTCACCATCCCCTCTCCGAGGACCATTCCCAAAAAAAAAGTGAGGTGTTGGTGATCCCGTGACCCTGATCGTGATTCCCGTTGTGCTGGCGGTCGCGCTTCTGCTGACTCCGATACTGGTCAAACTCTTCGACCGCAACACCGGCTGGATCCTGGCCGCCGTGTTCGCCGCCCTCGCCGGTTACATCCTCGCCGATGCCGGCAGCATCATCGACGGGCGGGACGCGACATTCTCCGCGACCTGGCTCGAAGGGATCGTCCCCGGCGGCGGCGACATCGAATTCGCCCTGCGCATGGACCCGCTGGGCCTGTTCTTCACACTGCTCGCCCTGGTCATCGGTACGGCGGTGTTCACCTACTCCGCGCGCTACCTGCACCATGGCGAGCACATCATGAACTTCTACGTCCTGATGACGGCGTTCATGTTCTCGGTCGTCCTGCTCTTCCTCTCCGACGACGTCGCCCTGCTGTTCATCGGCTGGGAGCTTGTCTCCCTGGCGTCGTTCTTCCTCATCGCCCGGGCCGGGCACACCGGTGAACCCGGTGCGGTGCGGACCCTGATCCTCACCTTCACCGGCGGGTTGAGCCTGCTCGTAGCCCTCGGCATCGCCGTCGTCCACACCGGGACGACCAATCTCTCCGAGATCCTCGCCAGCGACGTCTGGTCGCAGAACACCACACTGACTGCCATCGTCGCCGTCCTCGTCGCGATCGCTGGCTTCTCCAAGGCAGCCCAGTTGCCGTTCCACGTCTGGCTGCCCGAGGCCATGGCCGCCGCCTCCCCGGTCTCCGCTTTCCTGCACGCTGCCGCGGTGGTCAAGGCCGGTATCTACCTGCTGCTGCGCTTCAGCGGGATCTTCTCCGACGTCCTGGTCTGGAACCTGCTGCTGATCATCGTCGGCATGTCCACCGCCGTGATGGCCGCAGTGTTCGCTTTCCAGCAGACCGACCTGAAGCGGCTGACCGCCTACTCCACCGTCTCCCAGCTGGGCTGGATCGTGGCGACCATCGGTATCGGCACCCCGTTGGCCATCGCCGCCGCCATCGTCCACACCGCCGCCCACGCACTGTTCAAGTCCTCCCTGTTCATGATCATCGGTGTCATCGACCACCAGACCGGCACCCGTGACATCCGCGAACTGGGGTCGATCTGGCGTCGCATGCCGTGGACCTTCGCCGGTGCCGCAATCGCCGCGGCCAGCATGGCCGGCCTGCCGCCGCTGCTCGGCTTCGTCTCCAAGGAAGGCATGCTCGAGGCGTTCACCGACTCCCAGCTGGCCACCGGGGCCGAGGTCGTCCTCCTCATCGCCGCCAGCTTCGGCTCGCTGGCGACCTTCATGTACTCGGCGAAGTACATCATTGGCGCCTTCATCGACACCGGTTCCGCCGCCCCCGAGGACAACGCCCGGCTCGACGGTGGCGAGGTCACCGAGGCCCCGGTGTCCTTCTGGCTGCCCGCGGTCCTGCCCGGCCTGGTGTCCCTGCCGTTCGTCGCCGTCCTCGGATTCTTCGATGGCCCGATCGACGCCGTGGTGGCTTCCACCGGGGCCGGGGAGTCGCACACCCACCTGGCCCTGTGGCACGGGTTCGGGTTGCCACTGTTCATCACCATCGCCGTCGTGGTCGTCGGCTGCCTGCTGCTGACCCGACGTCAGCCCATGGCCGACTGGTTGGAGGACCACCGGCTCTTCCCCTTCACCGGCAACGAGTTGATCGCATTCACACTGCGCCTGGCCAGCCGGTGGGGCCGCCTGGTCAGCCGACTGGGCAACACCCTGAGCCCCAACGCGCACCTGCTGTGGATCTTCGCGATGATCCTGGTGCTCACCATCGCCGCCTTCTTCGGGCCCGGTGGCCTGCAGTTCATCGGCGAGCTCCCCCCGCGTGAACACGGCATCGACCAGATCAGCGACATCCCTGGCCTGCTGATCATGTTCCTGGTGACCATGGCGATCATCTCCACCCGCTCCCGCATGGGTTCGGTGATCCTCGTCGGCGTCGCCGGTGTCGGTGTCTCCTGGATCATGCTGACACTCGGTGCCCCGGATGTCGCGCTGACCAACCTGATGGTCGAGTTCATCGTCACCGTGTTCCTCATGCTGGTCGTCCGGAACCAGCCCCGCCTGTTCCTCAAGGAAGGCGAGAACCGCACGAAGTTCGCCGTCACCCTCGCCGCCATGGTCGGCCTGGTCGTCTTCGTGGGTGTCTGGCTGCTCGTCGGCCGCCACCCGCGGCCTGAGCTGGCTGAGTGGTACATCACCGAGTCCCCGGAGGTTTCCGAGGCCAACAACATCGTGGCGACGATCCTCGTGGAGTTCCGCGCACTGGATACCCTCGGCGAGCTGTCGGTGCTCGGCATGGCCGGCCTGGTCATCGCCGCGATCGTCAGCTCGGTGCCGAAGTCGCCGGTGCCCGGCTACGGCCCCGGCTCGACCTCGGAACTCTTCCGCAAGGAGGGGTCCACCAAGTTCCCCGACGTGCACAAGGTCCCGGAGCTCGCACCCTTCTACTCCAAGTACCTGCGGAGCACCCACCTGAACTCGATCCTGGGACGACAGATCATCTGGCCGATGCTCGCCGTGTTGATCATGTACTCGCTCGTGACCTTCTACCGCGGCCACCAGGCCCCTGGCGGTGGCTTCCTCGCCGCCCTGATGCTCGCCCTCGGCCTCGTGTTCTGGTACCTGGTCCAGCCCGCCGCCCGCACGATCGGTGGCAAGAACCTGGGCTACCAGCTCGTCGGCGGCGGCATCATCCTCGCCGTGGTGACCGGCCTCGTCGGTTTCGCCGAGGGCAGCTTCCTCGCCCCGATCCACTTCTACATCGGCAGTGAGCACTTCAGCTCATCGCTCTTCTTCGACGGCGGCGTGTACATGGCAGTGATCGGCATCGTGGTCATCGTCCTCAACACCCTCGGCGGGCGGGGACGGCCGGGCGCTGAACCCGGGAAACCGCTGAAAGCCAGCCCCGTCGAGAAGGCGACGTCGAAGACACCCATCGCCGCCACCACCGGCTCCTCGGGCACAGGCCCGGCAGACGGCCCGGAAGCCAAGCCGGGAACGAGCTCGACCACAGCAGCACAGAACTCAGGGAAGGACGGTGAGGACCGATGATGATCGCGGCTATCATCGCACTGCTGGTCGCAGCAGGTGTGTACATGGTGATGCAACGCGGAATGGTCCGCGTGATCATCGGAACCACACTGATGAGCCACGGGGTGAACCTGCTCCTGCTGGCCACCGGCATCGGCGCCTGGCGGGGTGACCCACTGGCCGACCGCACTGCGGCGGCGGACGCCGCCGACCCGCTCCCCCAGGCATTCGTCCTGACCGCCATCGTCATCTCGATGGCCGCCACGGCCGTCATGCTGGCCATGGCCGCCCTGGGCCGTGACGACGACACCCGCTCGGCCGAGGACGTCGAACGCGCCCGCCGCGAGTTCCGCGCCCTCGACACCGTGGGACGCTCCGCCCTGCACATCGACGAAGATTCGCCCCAGGCCCAGCGCCGACGTGAACGAGAGGAGGACTACTGATGAGCTTCCTCAACGACCCCGACGCCCTCGGTGCGTTGCTCGCCCTGTTCGTCGTCGTCCCACTGCTGGCCTCCGGCCTCGCCGCCGCGCTGCCATGGGCTTTCCTCCGCCGACTGCTGGGACTGGCTGTGCCGGTCTTCGGCATCGTCGCAGGTGTCCTCCTGCTGCTGCAGGTCAGCGGCGGTGGCGAGACCACGGTCGTCGCGCACAACATCGGTGACTTCGTCGGCGGTGTCTCCATTCCCCTGGTCGCGGACACGCTCTCCGCCGTCATGATCGTCACCACCTCCATCGTCGCGCTGACCGCCACCTGGTTCGCCGAGACCGTCGGCGAGTCCAAGGCCCGGTTCTACCCGGCGATGACGCTGATGCTGCTCGCCGGCGTGTGGGGTTCCTTCCTCACCGCCGACCTGTTCAACCTCTTCGTGTTCATCGAGGTCATGCTGATGCCCTCCTTCGGCCTGCTGGCCATGTCCGGCACCTGGGCACGACTGGCAGCCGGCCGCACCTTCATCCTGGTCAACCTGGTGACCTCCCTGACCCTGCTCTCCGGAGTCGCCCTGGTCTACGGTGTCGTCGGCACGACCAACATCGCCTCGCTCGCCGGGGCAGCCGGCCCCCGCGGCAGCGCCGAGGCCGGTGGCTTCGCCGAGGGCATCCACGGCACCCAGTGGCAGCTCTGGCTGGGACTCGGTGTCGTGCTGATCGCCCTGGCGGTCAAGGCCGGTGCCGCGCCGGTGCACACCTGGCTGCCACGGGCCTACGGGGCAACCTCGCCCTCGGTGATGGCCCTGTTCTCCGGTCTGCACACCAAAGTCGGCGTCTACGCCATCCTGCGGATCTTCATGACCATCTTCGAGGGCGACCAGCGCTGGGCGGTGGCCATCCTCGTCTTCGCCGTCATCGGCATGCTCATCGGTGGCTACGCCGCCCTCGGCGAGACCACGATGCGCGGGGTGATGTCCTACCAGATGGTCAACGGCATCCCGTTCATCCTGGTCGGCCTGGCGTTCCTGTCGGGCAACTCCGATCTCATGCTCTCGGCCGCGGTGTTCTACATGCTGCACCACATGATCACCGCCGCAGCACTGATCATGGCCTCGGGAGCCATCGAGGAGACCTACGGCACCGGACGCCTGCGCCGACTCTCCGGCCTGATGCGACGCGACCCCCTGGTCTCCACCGTCTTCGCCGCCGGCGCACTGTCGCTGATCGGATTCCCGCCGTTCTCCGGACTCTGGGGCAAGCTCATGCTGATCTTCGCCATGGTCCGTGACGCAGGGCCCACCGTGTGGGTCGGAGTCGGTGCCATCATCATCGCCTCGATCGGCGCGCTGCTCAGCATGCTGCACGTCTGGCGCAAGTGCTTCTGGGGCAAGCCGATGGACAAACAGGACATGGACCCCAGCCTCGCGGTCCGCGGCTCGACGACCCTGCCCAGCGCCGCGATGATGGTCCTCAGCCTGGGAATGTTCCTGTTCATCGGCCCGATCAGCGACATCACCGATGATGCGGCCAGGTCCCTGACCGACACCACCCCCTACGTCCATGCCGTCCTGGGTGATCCGGAGGACGGCATCGGAGTCGTCCTGCCGTCCGAGCAGTACGGTCTGGCCCACTCGACGAGCGAAGCGGAGCAGTAGATGAAGCTCACATACGCACTCAAACGAATCTGGCACATCATCGTCTACTGCGTCTGGCTGGTCGGTCAGATCATCAAAGAGTCGCTGATCATGGCCTCCGATACGTTCACCACCGGTCGTCACATCGCCCCGGTGATCGTCTACTATCCGCTGCGGCTCACCCGCGAGCGTGACATCGCCGCCTTCATCACCTCGATCACCATCACCCCGGGCACCCTCGCCCTGGGTGTCACCGGCCCCAAGGAGGTGGACGAGGACGCTGCCGCCGGTAAGCGCAACCTGATGGACGCCGCGTCCGTCGCCACCTCGGAGTTCCGCACCCACGGGCTGACCCGTGTCCAGCGCTTCGTGGCGGTCCACGCCATGTACGGTGCCGACCCGCAGGAACTGCTGCACGGGCTCGCACAGATGGAGGCCAAGTTGGTGCCCTCCGTCCGTAAGAAGAAGATCGAGTTCGACGTGGAACACCTCGTCGAGCGCGGCGTCCCCGGTCCCCGTGGTTACCGAGGCAACCGTGGTGGTCGCGCCAGTGCCGATGGCACCTTCGACATCGAGAAGGTCGACTCCACCCCGCACGCCGCCGCGTTTGTCGCCGCGATCATGCGGCAGGAGGACGCCCTGGACGAGAATGACCTCGACGACCTCAACCGCGAGCAGCGGGAGAAGATCGCCCGGGAACACGCCCGCAAAGCTGCCGACGAACGCCGCCGTCTGGCCCAGGAGGAGGAGGAGGAGCGGCGTCGCCGGAAGCTCGCCGAGGAGCTCAGTCCTCCCCCGCTCACGCTCGAGGACGAGGACGAGGAGGACGACGAGGCTTCCGGCATCGACCCGGCCCGTGTCGCCCCGCAAGCCGACGGCGGAGTCAGTGCCCTCGCCGACGGTGCTGCCCCGCCCACCGCGACGACCGACGCGTCGTCCAGCCGGTCGATGTCCGGTCGCCGAACCGCCCCGATCGCCTCCCTGGTCAACGCCCTGGAGGTTCGCTCCCGGCTCCCCCACCCGAACCTCAACCTCAGTGGCGACCGCAAGAGCCGCGGCAAATCCGCCGGGGGGACAGCGGTACCACCGTTGAACCCGAAGGGTGCGAAGGGCGCGAAAGGCGCGGAAAGTACGAAGGACGCTGCCCCCCAGGAACCCCCGGCCAGCACGGACACCACGCACACCACAACAGAGGACGGGAAGAAATGACACCCACCCAACTGCTCTGGATCTTCGCCGGGATGGCCGGTGCCATCGTCGCGGTCGCCATGTCGCTCGTGCTGTGGCGTGCGGTGTCGACGCGCAACGACGCCCGACGGGCCGTCCTGGCCGACATGATCTTCCTCACCGTCATCGCCGGGTTCCTCGTCTACTGCCTGTTCGTCCGGTCCGCGATCACCTATGACGTCGTCATGCTCGCCGGATTCGGAGGTGCGATCAGCACCATGGCATTCGCCCGCATCATCACCCGTGGCAGGAGGTAGCAGAAACCATGGTCACCAACACTTCCACCCTCACCCTCCTCGCCGCCGATACGGAGGTCCAGGAATTCTCCGAGATCGGCTGGGTCCCGGCAATCATCGCCGGCATCCTCGCCCTGACCGGTGCGATCTTCATCCTCGTCTCCGCCGTCGCCATGTACCTGGCGCCCGACGCACTGAGCCAGGTGAACATGCTGGGCCCCGCCCTCGGCATGGGCATTCCCATGCTGGTGATGGCTGACCTGGTGAACTCCTGGTCAACCGAAGGATTCGTCTGGGGATACCTGGTCAGGGCCATCGTCGCGGTTCTTGCACTGCTGGTCGTCCAGGCTGCCGGCTCCTACGTCCTGGGGCGGGCGCTGCATGCCACGCAGTGGGACCACACCGTGCCGCTCTCCGGTGGTGAGCGGGCCAAGGAGTCATCCTGACCGCACGGAAGAGTGCTAGATTCGGGGGTGTGCGCTTTCCTTTCCCCGTGTCCTCCAGCGACGCCTCCAGCTCCACCGGTTCTGCCGGCACGGCCGGGGCGCCCAGCGAGCCGTCACGGGGCCGCTCCGCCGGCGCCTCCCGTCCGGGGGACGCGGACGTCACCGACCTCGCCTTGCGCGCGGCATCAGGTGACCGCAAGGCCCTGACCGACTTCATCGAGGCCACCCACGGGGACGTGTGGCGACTGCTCGCCCACCTCGCCGACACCGACCGGGCCGACGACCTCACCCAGGAAACCTACCTGCGGGTCATCAAGGCACTGCCCCGGTTCGCCGCCCGGTCCTCGGCCCGTACCTGGATCCTTGCGCTGGCCCGGCACACCTGGGTCGACAGCGTGCGTCATGACATGGCCCGGCCCCGCAAGTCCGCCGAACAGTGGGAGGACGCCACCCGTGACACCGTCTCCCCCGACACCACCGGCGGACAGACGTGGGCCGAGCTCGTCGACGCCCGCACTTTGCTCGACAACCTCGCCCAGGAGCGCCGGGAGGCTTTGATTCTCACCCAGATCCTGGGCCACACCTACGCAGAGGCCGCGGACATCTGCGGCGTGCGGGTCGGGACGATCCGCTCCCGCGTCGCCCGTGCCCGCGCCGACCTGCTGGCCGCCGGGAGTCCCGGAAGTGCTGGAGGTTCCGGGGGGACTGCAGGACTCACCGGAAGTGACGACCCGGGGGTTGCCCCCGGGCCCCCGGATGCCCAGCACGGCACGTCCTCCAGCATGCGCTGGGGGTAGACTGTTCTGCATGTCTGCAACTGGTAGAGCACTGCTCGTCCTGTCTTTCGGTGGGCCCGAGAAAGAGGACGACGTCGTCCCCTTCCTCGAGAACGTGACCCGTGGACGGGGCATCCCCCGGGAACGACTCGCCGAGGTCGGCGAGCACTACTACCGCTTCGGGGGCAAGAGCCCGATCAACGACCAGAACCTGGAGATGATCGACAACCTCGGCGCGGAGATCGCCGCCCGCGGTATCTCCGGTGAGGATCTTCCGGTCTACTTCGGCAACCGTAACTGGGAGCCGTATGTCGAGGACACCACCAAGCAGATGGTCGCCGACGGGGTCACCGACGTCGTCGTGCTAGCCACCTCCGCGTGGGGCGGTTACTCCGGTGACCTCCAGTACCGCGAGGACATCCAGCGGGCACTGCAGTCCTGCCGGGACGCCGGCATCACACCGCCGACGATGACGAAGATCCCGCCGTTCCACGGCCGAGACCTGTTCCACGCCGGATTCTCCCGTCTGGTGGACAGGGCCCGCGCAGCGCTACCCACCGAGCTGCAGGACGACGCCCGCCTGCTGTTCACCGCCCACTCGATTCCGGTGTCCGCCGACGAAGCCTCCGCCGCCGACAGTGGCCAGAGCTACTCCGGGCAGGTGCGTGCCGCGGCCGAGGCGATCCGCGCGGGCACTTCCTTCGCCGCTGCCGACGGCGAAGATCCCGCTGTGGAGCTCGTCTGGCAGTCCCGTTCCGGCCCGCCACACATCCCGTGGCTGGAACCGGACATCTGCGATCACCTTGAGGAGACCAGCGGTGTCCGTGCCGGCACGGATGCCGACCGCCGCGGGATCGTCCTGTGCCCGGTGGGTTTCCTCACCGATCACATGGAAGTCATGTGGGACCTCGACAATGAGGCCGCGGACACTGCCGCCGAGCTGGGACTGACCATGGTCCGGTCCGGCACCCCGGGGCTGACCCCTGAGTTCACCCGCCTGGTCCTCGAGCTGGTCCGCGAGCACTGGGCGGACCTGCCTGAGGCATAGCGGGGTTCGACCCCCGGATCCGCACGAGGGCCCGGGTCGTTTGCCGTCAGTCGTTCGCCGTCAGCGCTGGGTGGTGTGGGCGATGTAGAGGTCACACGTGGCCTCGGCAGCGACCTTGCGGGCGACACTGCCGAGGATCCGGGACACCCCCTGGACACGCTTGTTCCCCACGACGATGACGTCCGCGCCCAGCTCCGTTGCCTTTGCCAGCAGCACATCGGCCGGGCTGCCCGCCGCCGCACTCACCTCGATGGTCAGCTCCGGGTATGACTCACGCAACACATCGGCGACGGACTCCGCGACATCCTGTGCCGCCTTCGACAGACCTGCGGTCAGCTTGTCGAGCGACTCCGACGTGACTCGGCTCGCACTGCTGGACCGGGCCGATTCGAGCGCGTCCTCACTGGCCTTGCTGTAGGCCGAGCAGATGTGCAGAGCACCCCCGTAGCTCGCCGCGAGGTCAGCGGCCTTCTCCGCCGCAAGCAACGCCGTCCGGCTCGAATCAACCCCGGTGAGAATGATCTTGGTCATGTTCCTGCCCTTTCAGATCCGCTGAATTACCAGTTCTTTCCCCAGCCTACGGATCGAGGGGACGACATGGCGGTGGCGATGATCCGACCGCAGCGACAGAAGAACGCCGCCACTGTCAGTGACAGCGGCGGCGGAACCAGGGGGTGGTCGGAAAACTACGCCAGCAGCTCGGCGATCTGGATGGTGTTCAGTGCAGCACCCTTACGCAGGTTGTCGCCGGAGACCACCAGCACCAGGCCCCGGTTGTCCTCGATCGACTGGTCCTGGCGGATGCGTCCCACCAGGGACTCGTCCACGCCAGCCGCAGCGAGCGGCGTGGGCACGGCAGTGACCTGCACACCCGGCGCACCGGCGAGGATCTCCTCGGCACGCTCCGGGATGATCTCAGAGTCGAACTCGGCGTGGATGGTCATCGTGTGACCGGTGAACACCGGCACCCGCACGCAGGTTCCGGCCACAGGCAGCTCCGGCAGGTGCAGAATCTTGCGCGACTCATTGCGCAGCTTCTGCTCCTCATCGGTCTCCAACGATCCGTCGTCGACGAGGTTGCCGGCCAACGGCAGGGCGTTGAAGGCGATCGGCTCCACGTAGGGCCCCAGGTCCCCGGCGGTCAGCGCCGAACCATCGGTGACCAGCTGCTCCAGCACCTCGAGGTTCGCCCGGACCTGGTCGGCCAGGGTCTTGACCCCGGCCAGGCCGGAACCGGAGACCGCCTGGTAGCTGGAGACGTGCAGACGCTTCAGCCCTGCCTCGGCGTTCAGCGCACCGAGCACCGGCATCGCCGCCATGGTGGTGCAGTTCGGGTTGGCGATGATGCCCTTCGGGGTGTTCTTCGCGTCCTCCGGGTTCACCTCGGAGACGATCAGCGGGACCTCCGGGTCCTTACGCCAGGCACTGGAGTTGTCGACGACCGTGGCACCGGCCTCGGCGAAGCGGGGGGCGTGCTCCTTCGAGGTCGCGCCACCGGCGGAGAACAGGGCGATGTCGATGCCCTTGAGCTCCTCGGTGGGGGTCGCGGCGACGTCCTCCACGACGACCTTCCCGCCGCGGAACTCGATCTCGGAGCCGGCGGAGCGGGCGGAGGCGAAGAAACGGACCTTCTCCAGCGGGAGGTCACGGGTCTCGAGGATGTCGCGCATGACGCGGCCGACCTGGCCGGTGGCGCCGACGATGGCGAGAGTGGTCATCGGTGAACCTTTCTGGTGAACCTGTGTAGTGCGTGGTGAAACTAGCGGCCGGTGCCGGCGTGCACCGTGGCCACCTCGTCGCCGCCGAGCTGGAAACGCTCGTGCAGGGCGGCGACGGCGGCGTCGAGATCGGTGTCGCGGAGCAGCACGGAGATACGGATCTCGGAGGTGGAGATCAGCTCGATGTTGATGCCGGCGTCGCGCAGTGCCTCACAGAAATCTGCGGTCACACCGGGGTGGGACTTCATGCCGGCGCCGACCAGGGACACCTTGCCGACCTGGTCGTCGTAGAGCAGCTTGCCGAACTTCTGGTGCTCCTCGCCACCCTGCAGTCCCTTGAGCAGTTCGACGGCACGGGGTCCGTCCTCCCGCGGGCAGGTGAAGGTGATGTCGGTGAGGTTGTCGGCCACCGAGGAGACGTTCTGCAACACCATGTCGATGTTGATCTCGGCGTCCGCCAGGGCACGGAACACGCGGGCGGCTTCGCCGGGCTTGTCAGGGATGCCCAGGACGGTCACCTTCGCCTCGGAACGGTCGTGGGCGACACCGGTCAGGACTGCTTCTTCCACGGGAATATCCTCCATTGACCCGGACACCAGGGTGCCGGGCTCGTTGCTGAATGACGATCGGACTCGGAGCGGGACGTTGAATGCGCGGGCGTACTCCACGCAGCGCAGCATCAGGATCTTGGCACCGACGGCGGCCATCTCCAGCATCTCGTCGAAGGAGATGTGGTCCAGACGCTGGGCGTTGGGGACGATGCGCGGGTCGGCGGTGTAGACGCCGTCGACGTCGGAGTAGATCTCGCAGACATCGGCGTTGAGGGCGGCTGCCAGCGCGACCGCGGTGGTGTCGGAGCCGCCACGGCCGAGGGTCGTGACGTCCTTCGTCTCCCGGTTGATGCCCTGGAAGCCGGCGACCAGGCAGATCTTCCCCTGGTCGAGTGCCTCGCGGACCCGGCCCGGGGTGACGTCGACGATACGGGCGTTGCCGTGCCGCTCGGTGGTGATCACGCCCGCCTGGGAGCCGGTGAAGGACTGGGCCTCGGCACCGAAGGAGGCGATGGCCATGGCGACCAGGGCGTTGGAGATGCGCTCACCGGCGGTGAGCAGCATGTCCATCTCACGTCCCGGGGGCACCGGGTTGACCTCGTTGGCGAGGTCGAGCAGTTCATCGGTGGTGTCGCCCATTGCGGAGCAGACGACGACCACGTCATTGCCCTGCTTCTTGGTCTCCACGATCCGCTGTGCGACGCGTCGGATGCGCTCGGCGCTCTCCAACGACGATCCGCCGTACTTCTGGACGATCAGGGCCACTGTTCCTTGCTCTCCTTGCTCCACCTTTACCCGGTGGCACCGGGGTTCGCGGTCTCTCGCATGCGCGATTTCTCAGACTACCTGAGCAGGGTCGGCCCAGGGTAGACCGGGCTTGTGCTGGACCCGCCCCGGGGGTTGTCAGGGGTTGCCGGGGACTACCGGGGCAGTCAGGGGCTGCCGGTTGCCGTCAGGACCCCACGGCGACGACCACGTGACTGCCCCAGCCGACCGGTCGGCTGCCGACCCCCTGCAGGCCACCGTCGGCGATGGCCCTCGCCAGGTCTCGCTTCGTCGGCACGGCCCCACCGGTGGTCAACAGCCGGGTGAGGTCCTCCTCGTAGTCGTGGTCGTCGTCGCCACTCTCGGCGAGCAGTTGGCTGACCACGATCACCGCCCGTCCGGTGCGTCCGGCGGCGGCGAACAGGGCAGGGAGCTCAGGTGCCGTGACGGTCGCGAAGGGGTCGATCAGGATGACAACATCGACAGAGTCGGCAGTCTCGACAGTCCCGGCAGTCTCGGCTGCAGCACCAGCATCGGCACCGGGTGTCCAGGCACGCACCTCACACCGGTCCCGTCGACCCTCGCCGATCTCCTTGAGGAGTCGCTGCGGGTCGGATCCGTGGTTGCCGTCGAGGTCCAGGACGACAGCCTGCAGGGACGCGTCGTGGCGCAGCAGTTCATCGGCGTACACCGCGGCAGCGGTACCCTCGGCGGCACCGGCCACCGCGATGCTCGACACCTCACCGACCATCTCGGTGAGCTGTTCCAGACCGGACGCCAGGGCGGGCGCGACCCACTGGGCGCGGGTGGCTTCACCGTCGGACAAGTCCTCGACGATCCTCGGGTCGGACGCCCGCAGCGCCGTCCAGTCCTGCCCGGTGGCACCGATGGTCACCGGACGGCCGGTGCGCAGCCCCTCCTCCAGGTGCAGCCAGGACAGCACCTTGACCGCCGATGGCCCGGCCATCCGGGCAATCAGGCCGTCCGGGTCGGCCAGTTCCCCGCCGAGCATGGTCAACCGAACCCCGGCGACACCGGCGCTGTCAGCCGGCCCGTTGCCCGACCCGTCGCCGAGAACCAGCTCGACCAGGTCCATGGTCTCCAGGTAGCGCAGGAAACGGACCAGCAGCTCCGGGGCGACCGACACTGCCTCCGCCACGGCGGCGACCGGGGCGGCACCGGCTGCGTCAGCGTCGGCTGCGTCGTCCACCGCCTCGAAGATGCCGAGGTTCGCCGCGGTCATCAGCGCCAGGCCCGGGGTGATCTCCGACATCTCGTGCAGTGCCATCAGCGGCGACATGCTCGAGGACGCTGGCGCACCAGCGCCAACACCAGCACCAGCGCCGTCCGTCCCTGCCGCGGGCTCAGCACCCTCCACCCCAGCATCAGCGGCACCAGCCGGAACGGCCGCCTTGCGCCAGTACCCGGTGACCTGCACATGCTCGCGCGGCACCCCGGCGTCCTTGATCCACCGGCGCACCTTCTTCAACCGGCCGGACTCCCCGGCCGCCCACACGAACGCGGTGCCCTTGGTGTCCTGCTCCCCCGCCAGATCGACCGTGAGGATCTCCTCGGTGAAGTCCCCGCCCTCGGCGCGCACGACCCAGCGCAGGTCCAGGGTCGACGCACAGGCGACCTGCGACAGATCGTCCTGAATATCGGCGCGGTCGGCGACCTCGATGACCGCGGTGACCGGGTGACCTTCCGGGACCTCCTCCAGACAGCGACCCATCGCCGGCAGAGCGGTCTCGTCGCCGACCAGTACCAGCCGGTCGGTGTGCACCGGCAGCGAAGCGCAGTTCTTCGGCCCGGCGGCGTACACCTTGTCGCCCGCGGCCGCGGTGGCCGACCAGTCCTCGGCCAGGCCGGCGCCGTGCCGGGCGAAGTCGACGGTCAGTTCGCCGAACTCGCCGGCCTCCGGGTACCAGGAGCGCACCGTGTAGGTCCGGAAGAGGTCGTTGACCTCCGCGTTCCAGTCGAGGCGTCCGTCCCCCAATGACGGTGGGTACGGCCGCTCGCCGGTGGTCGGGTGCGGGAAGATGACCCGCATATCGTCGTCGAAGCCGTCCGAGACAATACCGGGGATGTCTTCACCGTCGCGGGTGTGCGGTAGCAGCCCCGCCCCGCCGAAGACGACCCGTCGCATGCCGGGGCTGACGTCCTCGACACGCAGAACCTCCAGTTCACGCATGGTGATCGGGTAAACGTCGGCGTCTCGGCTGATTCGTGGCACAGTGGATTCCCTTCATGACGGTATGCGGCGGTGTCACTGCCGCGGGGCAGCCGCTAGGTTAGCATTGCTTTTCCTGGGTAGTCCTGTTCCATTGGCACACTACATCAGGTTAGGATTACCTCGACCCAACCATTTCAAGGGAGAGACCGTGCATCACCGACCCACCCTGGCACGCCGCGTCATCGGCGTCATCGCCGCCGCCGGCCTCGCCGTCGGCCTCGCCGCCTGCAGCGACGACTCCGACGACTCCTCGTCGAACGGCTCCGGAAGCTCCAGCTCCGGCGACTTCCCGCGCACCGTCGACTCCATCGCCGTGTCCAACGGCAACCCGACCGACGAGACCGAAGAGGTCGAGATCCCGGAGCAGCCCGAGCGCATCGTCTCCACCGCCGCCACCCTGACCGGCAGCCTGCTGGCCATCGACGCCCCGGTGATCGCCTCCGGCGCGGCGACCCCCGGCCCGACCTCCGACGACAAGGGCTTCTTCAAGCAGTGGGCCGAGATCGCCGATGAGCGCGGTGTCGAGGAGATCGGCCAGCTGGAGCCGGACTTCGAGAAGATCGTGGGCCAGGACCCGGACCTCATCGTGGTCTCCGCCTTCGGTGCGGACACTGCCGTCCCGTTGGTCGAGCGTCTGCAGGACGTCGCCCCGACCGTCGTCATCGACTACTCCGACAAGGACTGGACCGAGGTGACCACCCAGCTCGGTGAGATCACCGGTCACGAGGACGAGGCCGAGGCCGCGATCCAGGAGTTCCAGGACCGCGCCGAGGAGGTCACCGGCAACATCGAGGAGCCGGAGCAGCCGGTGCAGTTCGTCCTGCCCACCGCGGACGGCAACGTGAACTTCATGACCGAGGCATCCGCCCAGGGCCGTATCCTCACCGAGCTGGGCTGGGACCTCGACGTTCCCGGCGAGGGAGTTGCACGCACCGACGGTGACTACGCCGGACGCACCGACGTCGTCCAGGTCACCGCAGAGAACCTGGACAAGGGCCTGACCGGCAAGACCGTCTTCGCCACCAACGCCGACCCGGGCAATTCCGTCGCCGACCAGCTGGAGAACCAGCCGGCCGCGAAGGGCACCTACGCCGTCGAGACGGACCGCGTCTTCGAGTTCGGTGCCGAGACCTTCCGCATCGACTTCTACAGCGCGATGCTGATGCTGGACGCCATCGAGGAGTTCTTCAGCGAGTAGTTCCACAGGACCCTCGACACCTGGTGAGACTCACCGTCCTACCGTCCCCCGTCGTCCCTCATCGCCACCGCGATGATGCGGTCGGCGGGGGTTCGCACGTTCTGGGCCGCCGTGGTCCCCGTCGCCGCCAGGTAGTTCCGGACGATCCGGGCACCGACCGCATAGCCGGCGCCGGTCGGTACCCCGACGGGGTCGACGCCGAACAGTCTGGCGCTGGCGTCCCCGTGGATCCAGGCGGTGAAGTTCTGCATTCCGGTCGTGTCGAGGGCATCGGTGACCGTGGCGAAGATCTCCTCGGTCCGCCCCCGGGCCAGTGCCGTCCCCGTCCTCCAGCGCGACCGGGTCGATGAAGTGGGTGTAGCCGACCTCACCGTAGAGTTCCGCGGCGAAGACGTCCGCCATGAGGTCGATCGCGTGGTGGATGCGGTCGACGTAGGACGCTGTGGTGTCGCCGCTCCAGTCGAAGGACACGCTGTGCCGGTCCATCTCGGCGATGTCGACGGCCTGGGCTCCCCCGGGGAAGAAGCGGAACATGCCGGCCATCGGCTCCCACATGCGGCGGACGAGGTCCGGCCGGTCGGCGACCGGGGCGGTGACGAGCTCGCGGAACGACTGGGCGGTGTCCAGGACGGTGATGGTGGTGTTCTTGTTCTCGTTGTTGTTCGTGGTCATATCTGCGGACGCTTGACCCTCACGCGACGTGAGGGTCAAGAGCAGCGATGATTCGACTCCGGTCGACTACTCTGAAGTCTCGATGATGCACAGCAACCTCCTGGCTGTCGTCTTCGCCCTGCTGTCAGCACTGACCGTCGCCTGGGGAACCATCCTCCGTCACCAGGTCGCCGAGCAGACCTCGGGTGATCCCGACACGTCCTACCGTCTCCCGGTCCTCGCCGCGATCACCCGTCGCCGCTGGTGGGCCGGTGTGGCATGTGCGCTGGCCGCCTATGGCTTCCAGGTGATCGCCCTGGGATTCGGAACATTGCTGGTCGTCCAACCTGTTCTCGTCCTCTCCCTCATGTTCACCCTGCCGCTCGCCGCACGTTTCGACGGTCGCCACGTATCGCGTCAGGAGATGGCATGGGCCGGCATCCTCACCGCTGCCGTCGGTGTGCTGGTGGTGTGGGGACGTCCACTACCGGGCACCACGACCCCACCATTGAACCGGTGGATCATCGCCCTGGCCATCGGTGCGGCGGTGATGATCGCCCTCGCCTGGTTCGCCTCACGGCAGCGCCTGCGTCGTCGCGCCCTGCTCCTGGGCACGATCACCGGTGCCATCATGGGTTATCTGGCCGTCCTGGCGAAGACGGTCGTCGACCAGTTCACC